>NZ_JBFTMC010000104.1:0-15570 GCF_056396765.1 Bacillus sp. 05T22 | reverse complement strand
TTCTTTATCTGTTACATACCATCTAAACTGTTTGTTATATAAATTAAATTCCTTTTAAAATGCCTTGTTAAAATAATATAAATTCCATATTCTATGTGCCTCATCAATAATAAATTAATACCAAATATCCTATTTATAATTTATCTAATGATTTTTATAGTTTTCAAGAAAAAAGCACTTCTGGATTTGTTCAGAAGTGCTTTTACTATTACTCTTCTTCAATAACTCCCTTTTTATTTTCAGCCAATTTCTTCAAGTAATCAACGAATTTATTAATTATTTCCACTGCCATCATCCTTTCAATTCAAATGTCCATTTTGTTCAATAAAATAGAGTACCCGCCATTAGGTACTCTTTTGCGAAAGGAGTATGGAGCACCAAGTATCATCTCAATTATGATAACTCGTCCCACACTTCATAATATGCTTGTCTCATCAAGTTGTTTACTAGTCCATTGTGTAATTTCTATATAACAAAGAAAATAAGGTATAATCATTCTCTATCTCCAGCATAGCTTCATACATTGGTTTATCATATCCAACGCCTTTAGCATAAACTAAAGATTTAATAAATGCCTTAATGATCCTCTTACTCTCAGGAGATAAGACTTTTATCACAAAACTTTATGGACGCTTATTTAACTCTATTTCAAGACAATAACAAAAAGCCGCATTCCTTCATAATAGAATGCGGATAATTTTAATTATGTATACTCAATTGTAAAATCCAAAAATTCTGTTTCAAATCCATTATCTTTTGATGGACTACAGGTATAATTTCTTAAACATTCCATAATTCACTTATCTATCATTTCCTATAATCCATTCAAAAAGTATCTGTTAATAGTTACTTCTAGATTAAGATTCTATTTACAATTCAGTCAAAACTGGAAATTTATATCCTTTAAAATCAATCTTTTTACCACCGCGAATCATCAAATATGTTTCAGATTGAAACTCTTTGCACGCTACCTCTTCAAGCCCTAACTCATCAGGGTAAAAGTAAAATTCAATCTCTGTAAATGGCTCAGATATTTCAGCACATATATCATCTAAAATCGGAAATATTTGTGCGAAAATACCAAATAGTTTCAGTACTTGATTTTTCACTTCAAATACAATAAGCGCATCTAGTTTCTTTGAATAATATAGTTTTTCATTCCATTTCGCATCGTACATATTAAAATAGAAAGAAGACCGATAGTTTAATGTTGAAAATTCCATTGAAAGCTGTTGAGCGTTTTCTATTATTTCCTTTATAAGTTCCATATCTTTTTCATCATAAAAGTTTAATTTTCGAAGTGAAGACGAATGAGGTAGAATATTTTCATACGACAATGTCATCAGATATTCTTGTACGACTCGAAAACCAAATGGTTCGTATAATTCCGGTTTCTCTGTAAATAATATTGCACATTCATACTTTGTATCTATTTCTTGTAATACTTTACATAACAGCTGCTTCATCAAGCCTTTTCTCCGATATTCTGGATGTGTCATGACAGATTGAATACCAGCTGCATAAATCCGCTCTCCATTTACAAACATTGGTAGCGAAAACATAGACACATTTGCTATTACTTGACCTTCTTGTAAATATGAAAAAGGTTTGTATGTAGTGTCCCAAAATCCATTGGCCTCAAAATTTTGTAACGTTTGAACAGGAATACGAAACACTTCTTCAAATAATTGAAATAACGGTTCCTTTTTCGATTCCTCCACAAAAAAGTTTTCAAAAAGAATAAGATTCCCCATATTGTCCTCCATAAGTTCATTCTTATCAATGTAATCGTTTTCTATTGTGTT
Source organism: Bacillus sp. 05T22 (assembly GCF_056396765.1). Taxonomy (NCBI): domain Bacteria; kingdom Bacillati; phylum Bacillota; class Bacilli; order Caryophanales; family Bacillaceae; genus Bacillus; species Bacillus sp. 05T22. The sequence continues at coordinate 13,765 of NZ_JBFTMC010000104.1, read as the reverse complement.
TAAATCAAGTAAGTCTTCTTACAACTCAACGCATCATCACAAAATATACCAAAATAAGTTAAGATTTTCAAGATAACTCCGAATACTAATCCACCTGTTTTTTTTCCTTTATGATTCAGACAAGTTCTTTTCAGCAAAACTCTAAGGAATTATTTTTTTAGTATTACAACACTTTTATAATTTTTATATTTAACAGCTAACCGATATATGTCAGATAAAGTGAAACTTTAATCAGTGTGGGTTTTCTTCATCCCCCACTGATTACTAGCCCTCACCAATCGGGCTTTTACGGGCAGTTTATCTCCGACTCAATTCCTGTACTTTCGCTGAATTTTGAGGTGGGGGTCTTACTGCTCACGAATAGCGGAATAAAAATTATTTTATCTTACGCTTACATGTATTGTTCAATAATCAACATACTAAGTGAGAGCTAATTTCGTAAAAAGTGAGGGCTATTTAACTATGGAAAATTATACTCCCCCTAAATGTATTATCGTTATTTTTGGTGCGACAGGTGATTTAGCAAAGCGCAAATTATTCCCGTCTCTTTTCAGGCTCTTTCGACAAGGGAAAATCTCCGAAAACTTTGCCGTTATTGGTGTGGCAAGACGACCATTATCTAATGAAAAGTTCCGTGAAAATGTTAAACAATCTATTCACAATTTACAAGAAGAAAACATGACTCATGATACATTCGCTTCCCATTTTTATTATCATCCTTTTGATGTAACGAATTTATCTTCTTATCAGGAGCTAAAAAGTTTATTAATCACTCTAGATGGAAGGTATTTTACCGAAGGGAATCGTATGTTTTATTTAGCAATGGCCCCTGATTTTTTCGGCACAATTGCCACGAATTTAAAATCAGAAGGATTAACTTCAACAGAAGGTTGGATTCGTTTAGTAATTGAAAAACCATTTGGACATGATTATGAATCAGCACAAGCATTAAATGATCAAATTCGCCACGCCTTCACAGAAGATGAAATTTATCGTATTGACCACTATTTAGGTAAAGAAATGGTTCAAAACATTAAAGTCATTCGATTTGCGAATGCAATTTTCGAACCCCTTTGGAATAATCAATATATAGCTAACATCCAAATTACTTCAAGTGAAACTTTAGGAGTAGAAGAGCGAGGCCGCTATTACGAAGATTCAGGTGCACTACGTGATATGGTCCAAAATCATATATTACAAATGGTGGCACTCCTTGCAATGGAACCACCAATAAAGCTAACCGCAAATGAAATCCGAAGTGAAAAAGTCAAAGTACTACGTGCTTTACAGCCACTTTCAGAAGAAACAGTAGAACATAGTTTTGTACGAGGACAGTATGGACCAGGTATGATAGACGAGCAAAAAGTAATTAGCTACCGTGAAGAGAACGCGGTAGATTCAGAATCGAACACAGAAACATTCGTTTCTGGTAAATTAATGATTGAAGATTTTAGGTGGTCAGGAGTTCCTTTCTATATTCGAACTGGGAAACGTATGCAAGAAAAATCAACTGAAATTGTCATACAATTTAAAGACTTACCAATGAATCTATATTTTAATAAAGAAAAAAAAGTTCATCCTAATTTATTGGTCATTCATATTCAACCGGAAGAAGGAATTACCCTCCATTTAAATGCGCAAAAAACCGATAGCGGTACTACTTCGACACCCATCCATTTAAGTTATTGTAATAACTGTATGGACAAAATGAATACACCTGAAGCATATCAAGTTCTTCTATACGATTGTATGCGTGGTGATTCAACTAACTTTACACATTGGGACGAAGTATGTCTTTCTTGGAAATTCGTTGATACAATCTCGAGTGTTTGGCGTAATAAACCGGCTAAACATTTTCCTAACTATGAGTCTGGGTCAATGGGCCCTAAAGAATCTGATACTTTATTAGAAAGAGATTGCTTCCATTGGTGGCCAACGATAACCTCTCATTTGAAAGGAGAAAGTTACAATGAAAATATATGATATTACAGCACCTATATTTGAAGGGATGACTGTTTACAAAAATAAGCCTGAAAAACAACCACAATTTTCAAGAACAACAAATGCGCATGTCACGGAGTCACGTATTACATTAGACGTCCATACAGGTACGCATATTGATGCACCATTACATATGATTAACGAAGGAGCAACCTTTGAAAGTATTCCATTAGAAAAATTAGTGGGACCTGTTAAAGTTTTTGATTTAACAACTGTTGAAGATGGAATTACAAAAACTGATTTACAACACCTCGATATTCAAGAGAATGACTTTATCTTATTTAAAACTCGTAATTCTTTTGAAGACGAGTTTAATTATGAATTTATTTTTTTAAAAGAAGACGGTGCCCATTATCTAGCGGAGCGAAACATTAGAGGAGTTGGTATTGATGCTCTCGGGGTGGAACGTAGCCAACCAGGACACCCAACTCATAAGGCATTATTCGATGCAAATATTATCGTCATTGAAGGATTACGTTTAAAAAACGTGCCGGCAGATCAGTATTTTATGGTAGCTGCACCATTAAAACTAGTTGGAACTGATGCCTCTCCAGCACGTGTTCTTCTTTTTAAAGATATATAAATAATAAACAACCCCGTTTTTTTAAGAACGAGGTTGTTTTTATGTAGAAAACGTTTTTCAATTACATTAAGATAACGACTCATTTTTTGTCACTTTTTTCTACCGCATGTCCACCAAATTCGTTACGGAGCGCTGCAACAACTTTACCTGTAAATGTATCATTTTCTAATGAACGATACCTCATTAATAAGGACAGGGCAATAACAGGTGTCGCTGTTTGTAAATCAAGAGCCGTTTCAACTGTCCATTTTCCTTCTCCTGAAGAATGCATGATTCCTTTAATGTCATCTAACTTTGCATCCTTTGAAAATGCGCGTTCCGTTAAATCCATGAGCCATGAACGAATAACTGAACCATTATTCCATACTCTTGCTACTTTTTCATAGTTATAATCAAACTCACTTTTCTCTAACACTTCAAATCCCTCACCAACAGCAGCCATCATACCATATTCAATCCCATTATGAACCATTTTTAAAAAATGACCACTTCCTGCTTTTCCTGCATATAAATATCCATTTTCTACAGCCGTATCTCGAAATACAGTCTCAACAGTTTCCCACGCTTCCGGGTCTCCTCCAATCATATAACAAGCACCATTACGAGCACCTTCTGTTCCACCAGACGTTCCTGCATCCATAAAATGTACACCAGCTTTTTTAAACTCATCATAACGACGAATGGATTCCTTATAATAGGAATTACCCGCTTCAATCACAATATCTCCTTGACTTAAAAGCGGTGTAATTTCATTAATAACAGTATCAACAACAGCATGTGGCACCATAATCCACAGAATTCTTGGTTTTTCGAGAGATTGAATAAGTTCAGATAGACTAGATGTACCCATAGCTCCATATTCTTTTATTTCTTTTATAGCATCTGTATTTACATCATACGCCACTACTTCATGATTCTTATCAATTAAATTTTGACCTAAATTTAATCCCATTTTCCCTAGACCGATTAACCCTATTTTCATCTTTAACTCCTCCTAAAAATACCTAAGTGAGATTCGCTAATCCTTTGTTTATCTTTCTTCATTTGAACAATCAATATTTATCCAAATTTTTTCACTACGGATATATTTTGCACGAATCAGCTCTGGTAGATGCATAGGAGTCACTTAATATTTATACTTTAACATTACAGTATAAAAAACATTCCAGTTCCTATCCCGTTATTCACTAATCCCTTCTAATCTCTCCTTCGTACTTCCTTCTTCTCCTTTCAAACGTTTTTCAAATGTTTTTCTCCAACTTGCTGAAAGGGCCTCTACTCCTAAAATCCTTCGTACTCCCTCAAAGTTACGTTTTTCTTTATGCATTATATGGTTTGCAAAAGCGATTGAAATACCTTTACGATCAGACTCAAGTTGCTTAAGAGAATCTGTTGGTGATACCCCCCCCTCTTTTAGAACACGAAAATAAAATCCCGTATACCCTGTGTTTTGGAAGTAAAGTGGTAATTGCGGTATATCATACTTTTTTGCTAATTTAAAACAAGGTTGCCTTGGTTGACTTACTTGTACCACCGCTTCGCCAATTTGAAATATATCACCTATACAAACATCTTCCTCAAGCATGTCTTGCACTGTCATATTCTCTCCAAAAGCACCGTATACAAGCTTTCGATTCAATTCCTTTTCCCAATATGGATAATGGTTATAGGAATAAACACAAACTGCTTTATCTATTCCTCCGTGATGGACTAAATCAGCTTGCCCATCTCCATTAAATTTTAGTGATGATAAAAAAACAGGCTCACTTACCCGTGATTTATTAATACCCGTTTGAATTAATTTCCCACCATATGACACTTCTTTTGGCATACCTACATTAAGAGACCTCAAGTCATACGACCTTGGCATCATTCCCCACTCCTTTTACTATTTTGACAAAGCGCTTCAAAAGCTTGATTTATTATCTCAAACCCCTTATCAATTTCTTCATTCGAAATTACAAGTGGTGGTAAAAATCGAAGAACATTATCATGTATACCCGCCCCAAGGCTTATAAGCCCATTTTTCCAAAACTCCTTAATTAACTGCGCTGTTAATTCTTTTGCGGGTTCTTTCGTTACACGATCGGTCACTAGCTCCATTGCCACCATTGCACCAATTCCACCCGCAAAATCAATAAAGTTATTTCCATCTACATCTGTTATCATTGCTCCTTTTGCCGATTGTACGTACAAAGGTGGTGAATTATATACCCCTATTGGTACAGCTTGTTGATATCGCTTATGAAGTTTTTGAGAATAATTACCTGGTAATGTGTTAGATTTTAATGCTTGTATCATTTCATCACCTCATCTATTTTTTACAATGATTACTTTGCTGTTCTACTAATGTGAGTATAATTTCAAGATGATCATTGTTCAATTCAATTATTTATATGATAATGATAGGTAAAACCTATCATTAGAGGTGATTCCCATCGAGTTAAGACAATTAGAATACTTTGTAGCTGTTTCAAACGAATTACATTTTACAAAAGCAGCTGAAAAATTAAACATTTCACAACCTTCACTGAGTCAACAGATTCGTGCACTTGAACATGAAATTGGTATGCCTCTTTTTGATCGAATTGGCAAAAAAATCTCTTTAACAGAAGCGGGAAGAATTTTGCTTTCACATAGTAAAAAAGTCTTTCACGAAGTAGAACAAGCGCATGCTGCAATTCAAGATTTAAACGGGCTTCAGCAAGGAAAGTTAACCATTGGTGCTCTATTGACGACCGTAAACTACTTATTACCACCAGCCATTTTGAATTTTAATGAGTTATATCCCAATATTGAACTTTCCGTATTAGGTCTTCGTACTGGGGAAATTCGTGAAAAATTGTTACAAAATGAATTAGATATTGGCATTACATTTCTTCCTGTTCAAGACAAAGAAATCATATCTATTCCGCTTTATCAAAATGAACTTACTTTAGTAGTGCCAACTAATCACGAATTAACACAACACACTACTGTAACGATGGGAGTGTTACAGAAATATCCTATTATCCTTCTTCCCAAAAATTTCTTTTTAACACAGCTTATTCGTTCGCATTGTCAAAACTTTAACTTTACACCAAAACCAATTTTAGAAATAAGTACAATGGAATCATTAATTCACATGGTGTCAAAAGGAATGGGAATTACAGTGTTGCCCAAACCATATATAGACTTTCTACAGAGTAACTCTATTCAAGCTATTAAAATCAAAAATCCTACTGCAACAATAGAAATTGGAATTATTTATAGAAAGGATAAATATATGTGTGCCACTACACGAATGTTTATTGAGCAGTTACAAAAGATTGTAGCTTCTTTTCAAAAAATAGAAATTTAAATATAAAAAGAGAGTTATCGTTTATAGATTCATTTCATTTGAAACAGAAAAAATCGTAATAAACGCCATTCTTTCTGTATTGGAGTGAACCCTAAGAATGAATGGATATCTCCCGTACTACAATCTTTCCTTATTCTATTGGGAGAACACATAGGTGAAACAACAAAGGTAAAGTAAACAAAGAAAAAGAGTTGATTGTCTCTGCTGAAGGACACCAACTCTTTTGGGAGTTTCATTCATTTCTCACCTATAACGTATACCTTCTTTTCCCTTCCCATTTTATATACCAATTTGTTTTTTCTTAGTTGTAGCCTTCTCTTGAACAAGAAAATATATGCTCGGAAGGACGAGTAAACTAGCAATTGCACAAATTATTCCTAAGACAAAGAACGGTAAACCTTTACTCAAAGCAAACGATGCAACACTTGAAGCAATCGTCATTCCGATATACATTGCAGAACTATTTAATGCCATAACTGTCCCTCGTATAGCTGGATTTAATTCTGAGATCAAGGCAGTGAGTGAAGCCTGACCAAACCCAATACATATACTCCAGATCATATGTGCGGTAATCGCGTATTTTACATTTCCAATATATACAGAAAATAAAATCACRCTTATAGAAGCAAATATACTTGCGATTGAAACCACTACTTTCTTACCTATTTTATCCGCCAATTTCCCACCAGCTACATTACCAATTACACTTCCTAAACCAGCAAAGAAAATAACAATTCCAATCTGTCCAATTGTAAACCCAAAATTTCTTCCATAATACACACCTATGTATGAGAACATACCATGTAGTCCTACAGTCCATAAAAACGTTGCTAATAACGCAAAGAAAACAGAGAAATTTGTAAATACGATTTTACAAGATCTAATCATTGCTCTGGGTGCAGAAATTGATAACTGGTTTTTCGGAATCTCTTTTTGTAACAATCGACTTGTAATTAACGTAACAAGCAAAGCCAGTAATCCAATAATATAAAATGTCCATTGCCAGTTTCCTACCTCAGATAAAAACGCACCGATAGGGACACCTAATACCGTCGATCCAACCATGGCTCCCATAATCATCCCCATCGCTTTTCCTCGTGACTGGTACGGTACTTTATCTCCTACTAATGCAAATACACTTGGCATGATCAGAGCTCCGGATAAACCAGTCAGTCCACGAAACAATAAGAGTATTTCAAAATGATTCGTAAGCCCGGTACAAAATGTAGCGGCTGAAAAAATGATAAGACCTGTGACAATCATTTGCTTTCTCCCCACCTTATCAGACAACGGTCCAAAAAATGGAGCTGTTATCCCATAGCATAGTGCGTATGCTGTAATTAAAAGCCCTCCCTTTTCAGCAGGCATTCCTGTTGTCTGTGAAATCGCAGGCAATAATGGTGAAACAATTAAAGAATCTAAACCGATAAAAAACGCGATAACTGCTAAAATACGTAACTTTGATTTTACTTGCAACTTGTATTCCCCTTTTTTACTTCATATATGAAATAATTATTTAAATTCCTCCTCACACCTCCGATTTTATATACGTTATTTTATTTCATATATGAATCATTTATATAAAGAAAAATGTAACAGAATGTTACACTTTTTCTTATATATCACAATTAAACTATGCGATGCTTCCATTTTAATAATAGTTCTTGTAGCCTCTGTTCTTCTTCATCAGTAAAACAACTACAATTTTCTTCTAAAAAACCTGCATATTTTACATCGACTTTTTCCCTAGCTATTTCTCCCTTTTCAGTTAAATACACAAGTGTTTCACGTTGATCATTTGGATTTTTCTCTGTCGCAACGTAACCATCTCGTTTCATCCTTTGGATCATCGTTGTCATATTACTTGGAACACACCCCATATTTTCAATTAGCTTAGACATAGAAACCTTTCCAGACTTCGCAAGTACTTGTATCACACCAAATTGAACATAACTTATATCGTGCTCTTCTATCGCTTTATCCAAATTTCTTTGCAGTTGATGATAGACATCTCGAATATTTCCATATAATTCTCTTTTTTTCATATCCATTCGAAAAAGCCTTCCTTTTTTATTTCATATATGAATCTTATTCCCATTTATTTCATATGTCAAATAAAGCGAATACGCAGCGGAACTTTTATATTTCGCTGCGTATTTATCCTTATCTATCAAATTTTCAAAACTATTTTTTAATTTGTTCACCACCTGCTATTAACATGCTTCCTGAGAATGTCTCCTTTTGCATGAAGACTTTATTAACCAACTCTTTCTGCTCATTTTGTGACATTACACCCTTACCTTCACCAAGATTACCGCTTTGTAATTTCCAAATCGTATTATGATCCGCATCAACTTTCTCGTATTTCCCTTGTTTCCATCTTTCTAAAATATCTATATATGTATTTTTATGATTCATATCACTACTCTTAACAATCCCCAATAAACTTTCAATTCGTTCTTGCGTTATAAAAATATAACCCCACTTTTGATCCGCTTTTACTTTTTGATGTGCCATTTCATGTAATGCGATTTGTAATTTTTCATCAGTCCACTTAAAGCCTTTATTAAAGTCACTATTTGGCAATGAATAATTACCATTATCTAACAGCTTTGCGTTCTCTGCTTTTACTTTACTATCGGCTAACACTTCCACTGCCGGAGCCGCAGTTGGTGTTTTTTTAGCGGTTGGTTTACTATGATTGAGATAATATAAAATTCCGTAAGTAAGTGCCACACCGATTACTACCATTCCAGCAATTATCCCTAGTATTTTTAATAGTGTTTTCATTGTACATATTTCCTCCCCCCAACATTCCATCACTCATTTTCTTCCTACCTATTTCGTTTTTCAAAAATAACTCGTTATAAATTATTCTTTAAAAATGCTTTTTCTTAAAAATTCTCCATCCATTCTCTCCCCCAAAATAACATTTGATCAAAATCTTTCATAGGTTTCCTTTTATTGTATTTCTATTCAGTTTCATATTGCAAGATTATTCTGTAAAAGGATTATGATTTTCTAAAATTCATATAAGAATTTTTCCATACACCATCTCTGCTCGGCAAAATACGGTTAGCTTTATCCAGACTATACCCTTTGAAATCAGTTGAATTAAGAAAGCATTTTATTTTTAAGTCATTTAAATTTGTGCTAGATTAGTATGTAAAGAAGATGACTGAAATGAGTTTATTACATAAAGGTATAACATTCCTTCATTTTGACGAAACGTATGAATTACAAAATAAACTTCATTCTTATCCACATGAAGATATTGATTTTAGACATCTAGAACACTCAAATTTATATTGTAAAAAATGCCCTGTATCATATCAAAGAACAGTTGCATAATAAAAAAATCAAATATGCTAATCTTAGAAACCTTCTATCAAACATCTAAACGTTATAGTCATACTCATTACTTTTCACATTATGCACGATGTTGTTCTAATCACAATCTAACTATCCCCCATAAATTACCCAATATTATGTTGTTTCAATTTTCTTCCCCACAATTGTCTCCATAATACAATGCAGGYAACAGCAAGCATAATTGTTGTGATTACACTTCCTTCAATCCCAAAAGTTCCTCCATGTAACGATTTCGGGCCGCTTGTTGTTGATTTAAACAGAGGTGTAGAGTATATTGTTGTACCACTTACCGCAAAACCATATATATTATATTGAGCCCAGTTCCATATAGAATGCCAAGCACATATACCCCAAAGACTATTTTCCTTTAATACATAAAACGCTGCGAATACACCAACTAATATGATATTTGATATAGAAAGAACTGTAATGCCTGGATTCAGTAGATGGAGAAATCCAAATAGTAATGAAGTAACAGCAACTCCAATCCATACCCGACTTCTAACTGAAATAACTGGAAATAACCAACCACGTACAACGATTTCTTCTGTGGCACCTTGTACTAAAAATGCTATTAAAGAACCTACCATTCCCAATATGACTGTACTTGAAATCCGTTGTATATGTAAGGTAACAGAACCACTTAAAACTAAAATTAAAACGGGTATTGTTATAAATATAAGCCCAATGAATGCTCCGCGTAAGTATTTTTTTAAAGCTTTATCTTTCCAAAAACCAATTGATGAAAATGGACGTTTTTCCACAAAACGAACCCATAAAAATACAAATAAAATTGCTCCGCCAAATGTTAATAACATCCTTAAGTTATCATAAATCCCTTTCATCAATGTCGTTTCTGCTTTTGGTAAAAACAACATAAATAGCATGAATAACTCACCAAGTGTTAAAAATACAATCGATAATATTACTGCTAAAATTGGATGTACTTTTTTTCGACCTTCCTTTGCTGCTTCAATTGTTTTAAATCGACTATTATTCAAAACTACTCCTCCCTTTCCTTTCATCACTTACAAATACTTCCTATTTTACACTGAATTTATTATTTTTTATACTTTTATATCCTCATTTAAAATTCATACCCATAAATAAAAAAATATAACAAGGGATGCCACTCGTAATCATCTGGAGTATTTTCACATATTTTCGAGCCAGGAATAATACATAAAAGTGAATATCTTTTATCTTGTTAATAAAAAAATTAGCTACATGAAATACGATCAACTCCCTATACCAATAGCATTATTGAAGCGCTCGCCCTTGAAAATATCCCATTTCCTTACAACACTTGCTATTTCTCACCATTTGTTGTAAGATAGGTCTTAAGGCCAAATTTATAAAAGCTTAACTTTACATATTATCAAGCATCTATTAAGAATAATAAGTATTCCTAATGGTTTTTTGATAATATGTGAATTTTTATTTTCGTTGAAATAAGACGGATCATATTGTAATTTATTTTTCTTATTTTTAGGAGGCATTTACCATGACATTAACAGGTAAAGTAAAATGGTTTAACAGCGAAAAAGGTTTCGGTTTCATCGAAGTTGAAGACGGTAGCGATGTATTCGTTCACTTCTCAGCTATCACTGGCGAAGGTTTCAAATCTCTTGACGAAGGTCAAGAAGTTAGCTTCGAAGTTGAAGAAGGCAACCGCGGACCTCAAGCTAAAAACGTTGTAAAGCTATAATTTAAACAATAAAAAGGTTGTTACCATCGCACGGTTAACAACCTTTTTAATATATAATTAAAATTTTTACATAAAAGGAGTGGTCACATGTATCGCAATCGAAAGAACGATGTAGCAGAAGTACCACCAGAACAAACCCCTGTTTGGGAATGTGAATCAGAGGATTGTTTAGGATGGATGAGAAAGAACTTTTCATTTGAAGAAGAGCCAAAATGCCCTTTATGTAAAAGTAGCATGAAAAGCGGAGAACGTTTATTACCTAAATTAGGTTGATTGCTTCATTCCCCTCTTATCTTTTGATAAGAGGGGTTCGTTATTTTTCATTACTATCTAATTATAATAGAAAAACCATGCGTACTATATCTCATGGTTCTTTTCTAAATCTGTTCGTATAATAGAATATATATATACATCTCGTTGTTGATCTCCTTGATGAATATACCCTCTTAATAGTCCTTCTTTCTGAAATCCTATTTTGGACAACATCTTACAAGATGCTACATTTTCAGGATATGTAATTGCACCGATTCTGAATATCCCTAGCTCCTGAAAACTATAAGTAATGATTTTTTGCACAACTTCCGTTGCATAGCCTTTTCTCCAGTAAGAAGGATGTAAATCATAACCAATCTCAGAACGTTTACTCCAAAGTTGTAAATTATTTAATCCAATTGTACCAATTAAAATACCTGTTTCCTTCAATACAATTCCCCATCGAATTGCACGTTTTTCAAAAAAATTTTTTGAAAAAGATTCAATCATACGCGAAGCCTGACCAAATTCTGTAAAGGAATTCATTCCATAATAACGCGTTACTTCTTCAAGCGAAAAGATTTCATATATTTTTTGACAATAAGATTGATCAATTTCAACTAAACGTAACCGTTCTGTTTCTAAAACAGGAAATGCCATTGAAATCCTCCTTTTCTTTTTACTGATTTATTATATCAGAAAAAGCTTCTCCAATCGGAAGTTTCATCATAAATAAAAGCCTGTTTTCTAAATAGATGAAACAGGCTTCCCCCATGGTTTTCTTAATTTATTCGGTTTATACACAATATTTAATTCGTTTTAAATCTAACAGAATTAATACTCTAAATTATTATCTTTCAGGTATTTTAACATATGYGAATTTTCTTTACAAACAAAAAATACTATATAAATATTTTATATCCTTTTCCCCTTTTTGATGATTTTTCCAGCTCCATGCTATAATCAATATAAGTGGGCATAGCCAAATAAATCGTGACTTCCATTAGTAAAATTTATTCAACCTTCACGAATCAGGATTTGACGATTAGAAAAAAATTACGTCATATAAATAAGTATTTTCATTAATACATACGCCAAAATACCAAATTTCTATGCCGGACTCTTCCCATTTTTCAGTGCCATCATTTGTATTATTTATTCTATTTACCGTACTACTTTTTGTTATGAAAGCTACTCGTGAAACAAATTTTCAAATTCTCATTGTACTTTTACTTAGTAGTATCCTTACTACAGTAGCGGTTCTCGCTTTAATGATTACAAAATTAAAGTTTCGTCTTCAATTACCAAAGTACATTTACTTTTTTTCATTCACACAAGGAATGACTGTTAGTTTCTACTTACTTTAAGGAACCTTTTTTGCGTTATCTCAAAACAGTAGTACTTTCATGATTTACGGTATTTATCTACCGTATGGAATAGGTGTCATTTTATCCTTATTTATAGGGAACAGCATGATTAATCGTTTCAGGTGATATTGGTGAATTTGGTTATTTCTCAGAACAAATAATCAAAAAAGAAAAAGAAACCGAACTTTATTTCGCTTCTTGGAAAACACTGAGTTTAGAAAAACCTCAAATTATCATAAACTACCCTTCTGGTAAAACAGAAACTTGGAAACCGAATATTTCCCTAATAAAAAATACATCCACAAAAGAAATAAAAGAAAAATATAACATAAAAGAGATTTATCAACTCTCCCCTTATTCATTTAAAGAAGCTGGTAACGTCACATTAACAATTACAGAAAATAAAACGAAACGTGCAGAAACTCTAATCAAAATTAAAGAGTAAACGATAGATACAATTTTTAGTAAAAAACAGACGAAATCCCACTCTTATACTAGAGAGGGATTTCGTCAAAAATATAAAGACTACATTATTCAAAGTGATTATTCAATGTTTTTATAATCTTCTCTGCCGTTTTCTTTCCATTTCCTATACAAGCTCCAATACCTACACCATAATATGAAGCCCCAGCTAGATACATATTTGGAAAAACAGCTAATAATTTCTCATTTAAAGATTGAACTGCATGGTTATGTTCTAAATGATAATTTGGCATTAAATCTTTCCAGTCCGTAACTTCAACAATTTGCGGTTCTCCCTGAATTCTAAGGCTTTTCTCAATATCAGATAAGGCAACTTGAATCAATTCTTCCTTACTTTTATGTTTCATTTTTTCATAAGCAGGATTCGAACTTTTATAAAACAATCTCACCAATAAATTTTGTTTATCTGATGTATGCTTCCATTTCCTGCTTGTCCACGTGCATGCATCACAAAGTAAATCACTATTTTCTGAAACAATGAAACCAGTTCCATCTACCGGTAATTGTTCATCAGCTATTTCAAACCCTAAATAAATGCTAATTAACGAAGAATTTTTTAGTTTATTGAAATCATCATCTAATTCAGTAGAACTTAATAATGTTTGTGCTAGTTTATTGAAATCATCATCTAATTCAGTAGAACTTAATAATGTTTGTGC
>NZ_JBFTMC010000103.1:0-15762 GCF_056396765.1 Bacillus sp. 05T22 | reverse complement strand
ATGTCGGAGGGGTAGCGAAGTGGCTAAACGCGGCGGACTGTAAATCCGCTCCTTCGGGTTCGGCAGTTCGAATCTGCCCCCCTCCACCATTTTCAAAAAAACAACCTGAAAAGGTTTATTTTTTTGAAAAGACAACCATACTAGTAAATATTAATGGGCTATAGCCAAGCGGTAAGGCAACGGACTTTGACTCCGTCATGCGTTGGTTCGAATCCAGCTAGCCCAGCCATTTACGAGCCATTAGCTCAGTTGGTAGAGCATCTGACTTTTAATCAGAGGGTCGAAGGTTCGAGTCCTTCATGGCTCACCATTTTCGCGGAAGTAGTTCAGTGGTAGAATACAACCTTGCCAAGGTTGGGGTCGCGGGTTCGAATCCCGTCTTCCGCTTTTATACTTCGGGGCCTTAGCTCAGCTGGGAGAGCGCCTGCCTTGCACGCAGGAGGTCAGCGGTTCGATCCCGCTAGGCTCCATTATAAATTAGAAAAAACCTTACATCTTTTGATGTAAGGTTTTTTGTTTATCTTGCTTAATAAGGATGAGTTTCCATTCATTTCGTTTACAATAGAAAGATAGAGTGAAATATACTATTTGAATTGAAGTGTGTTGGAATAAGGGGAATGGAGGGATCGGTGTTGAAAATTGTTATTGCATCTGATTCATATAAAGAAAGCTTACGAGCGATAGAGGTATGTAAGGCTATTGAAAAAGGATTTACTAAAATTTTTCCTGAAGCTGAGTATGTAAAAGTCCCGATTGGAGATGGAGGAGAAGGTACAGTCCAGTCCCTTGTTGATGCTACAGGAGGAAAGATTATTCCACTTCATGTAACAGGTCCACTTGGTGAGCGTGTAGAATCATTTTACGGCATTTCTCAAAATAAAAGAACAGCGTTTATTGAAATGGCAGCAGCATCAGGATTACAGCATGTTTCAGTTAAAAAGCGAAATCCTCTTATTACAACAACAAAAGGAACGGGAGAGCTTATATTAGATGCGCTGGATAAAGGCGTACAGCACATCATTTTAGGTCTTGGAGGAAGTGCTACGAACGATGGGGGTGCCGGAATGCTCTCTGCCTTAGGTGTAAAATTTTTAGAGAAAGATGGACGAGTAATAGAACCTGTCGGTGGAAATTTACATTCTATTGATTCTTTAGATTTATCGAAGTTGGATTCTCGTTTAGCACATGTAAAACTGGAAGCGGCGTGTGATGTAGATAATCCTTTGACAGGACAAAAAGGAGCATCTTTTGTATTTGCAAAACAAAAGGGAGCAAGTGCAGAAATGATTGCACAGTTAGATGATAACTTAAAGCGTTATGCCCATGTATTAAAAAAATATTTACATATTGATGTGGAAGAGATTGCAGGTGCAGGAGCTGCGGGGGGATTAGGTGCTGCTGTTGCTGCTGTACTACAAGGGGAATTAAGAAAAGGAATTGAAATTGTACTAGATTATACAAATTTTGATGAACATATAAAAGAAGCGGATCTAGTTCTTACAGGTGAAGGAAGGATAGATGTACAAACAGCTTATGGAAAAGCTCCAGTTGGAATTGCTAGACGGGCAAAGAAGCTTCATATACCCGTTATAGCTATTGGGGGTTCCGTGCTCCCTAATCACATTTCAGTTTATAAAGARGGAATAGATGCTGTGTTTGCTGCCACATCAAGTCCAATGACATTAGAGGAAGCATATATAACAGCAAAGGAAAATATTGAAATGTCCGCACGAAATATCGCATCTGTATGGAAAATAGCATCAGAAAGACGTCTCTAATATAGGAGGCGTTTTTTTACTTTCAATTATTTATGAACACATGTGTAATGAGGTTTCCTGGGAAGAGTTTCGTTTTATACATAAAATAGCTTTAGGATATTGGTTTCTACGTAGATATGAGTGAATAAGGTGCATATACATACAAAAAAATGTCGAGTTGAGTCAGACTATAGAAAAGATTTAAAATATTTAGTGAAGGCATAAAAGGGGGAGACTATCTATGAAGAAAGAAATTTCAATCGTTGGAGTTCCAATGGACTTAGGGCAAATGCGTCGTGGAGTTGATATGGGACCAAGTGCAATTCGTTATGCGGGAGTAATTGAAAGAATTCAAAATATTGGGTATGACGTAGAAGATATCGGAGACCTATGTATTGAGAGAGAACAGGAAATAGATGAAAATACAAAATTAAGAAACCTTACACAAGTTGCACATGTTTGTGATGAATTAGCAAGTAAGGTTGATCATATTATAGAAAAAGGTCGTTTTCCACTTGTATTAGGTGGTGACCATAGTATTGCTATCGGGACACTTGCAGGGGTGGCAAAGAACTATAAAAATTTAGGTGTTATTTGGTACGATGCACATGGGGATTTAAATACGGAAGAGACATCACCATCTGGAAACATTCATGGTATGTCACTTGCAGCAAGTTTAGGTTATGGACATCCTTCACTCGTTAATTTATATGAAGCGTATCCAAAGGTTAAAAAGGAAAACGTTGTTATTATCGGTGCGCGTGCGTTAGATGAAGGTGAAAAAGAATTCATTCGTAATGAAGGAATTAAAGTGTTTACAATGCATGAAATTGATCGTATGGGTATGACTGCTGTTATGGAAGAAACGATTGCATATTTATCTCATACAGATGGTGTTCATTTATCATTAGATTTAGATGGACTTGATCCACATGATGCACCAGGAGTTGGAACACCTGTAACTGGTGGATTATCATATCGTGAAAGTCATTTAGCGATGGAAATGTTATCGGAGGCTGATATCATTACATCTGCTGAGTTTGTTGAAGTAAATCCGATTTTAGATGAGAAAAATAGAACGGCAACAACAGCGGTAGCGTTAATGGGTTCTTTATTCGGTGAAAAACTAAAATAAATGTAAGAAAAGCAGCTGAAATGCTGCTTTTTTTTATTTTAAAAAAAGAGTATAATAATGAGTTATATTATACCACTTTATAAGAAAAGTTCGACATCTTACCAATTTCCACCAAGGGGGGTGTCGTTGTAATTGTCGTTTCTTTCATGTATGGTATAATTAACTAGTTGTTGTAAATACATACAGATAGAGCAAAATAATAATATTTCAGTATATGGATAAAATTGCTCATAAGTAGGAGGAAGGGTTAGCATGCCTTTTGGAGATATGAACCTTTTGAAATATCTCAGTACGATATTAGATATCGCCGTTGTGTGGTTTGTTATATATAAGCTAATTCTTGTAATCCGAGGAACAAAAGCTGTTCAACTTTTGAAAGGGATTACAGTTATTATTATCGTTCGTATATTAAGTTATTTATTTGAGTTGCATACATTGCAGTGGCTCACGGACCAAGCTTTAACATGGGGATTTTTAGCGATAATTATTATTTTTCAACCAGAGCTTAGACGAGCGCTTGAACAATTAGGAAGAGGAAGTTTGTTCTCCCGTGGAATTGGTCAGGAAGAAGAAGAGCATGAAATCGTTGCGAATGCTGTGGCAAAGGCAACTGAATATATGGGGAAACGACGCATTGGTGCGCTTATTACATTATCTAGAGAAACTGGAATGGGAGATTATGTAGAAACCGGGATTCCTTTAAATGCGAATGTGTCATCAGAACTGCTTATTAATATCTTTATCCCTAATACACCGCTTCATGATGGAGCAGTGATTATGCAAGGAAATACGATTAAAGCAGCAGCTTGTTATTTGCCATTATCGGAAAGCCCGTTCATATCAAAAGAATTAGGAACGCGTCACCGGGCTGCGATGGGAGTTAGTGAAGTAACTGATAGCATTACAGTGGTTGTATCAGAAGAAACAGGCCAAATCTCTTTAACTAAAAATGGAGAATTGCATCGTGACCTAAAAGCCGAACAGTTAAAAGAGATGCTTTTAGCAGAGTTCAGTGGAAATGTGAAGACAACTTCTTCATCTTTATGGAATTGGAATTGGAGGAGAAAGCGTCATGGATAAGCTAATGGAGAACCACTGGTTTTTAAAAGGAATTTCATTACTATTGGCGTTAATGCTTTACATGTCGACGAATTTGTCAGATAAAAGTACGACAGGGAATACGAGTGCATCACTTTTTCCAACAGGTGATGTAACGGAGACAGTATCTAACGTTGTAGTAGCAGTAAATTATGATGAAGATAAATATATTGTAAGTGGTGTTCCAAAGTATGTAAAAATAAAATTGGAAGGGCCAAAAAATGTAATTACTGCAGCAAGGTCGCAACGTGAGTTTGGAGTATCTTTAGATTTACGTGGGTATTCTACAGGAACATACGATGTTCCTTTAAAGTATACCGGGATGGAAAACAATTTAAAAGCAACAGCTCAACCGGCGAAAGTTAAAGTTACGATTCAAAAGAAAGCAAAAAAGTCATTTCCTGTGGAAGTAAAGTACTCAAATGAGAGTCAAATGCAAGGTAGTATGGTTGAAAAACCGACTATCAAACCAGGAACTGTTGAAGTTATTGGTACAGAAGAGGAACTAGCAAAAGTTGCGCTTGTCAGGGCGTATATTGATTTGAAGGGGATAACAAAAACAGTAACAAAGACAGCCGAAATTGTACTGTATGATGAAGAGGGCCGGAAATTAGACTTACAAACAACACCGTCTAAAGTAAATGTTACAATCCCAGTTTCAAATCCAACTGCGACAAATAATATTGAAAAAACTGTGCCACTAACTTATGTGAAAAAAGGAAGTCTACCAGAGGGGTTAGCGGTTACAAACATCGGTATCGAACCAAATGAAGTGACAATATCAGGCCCAAAAGATGTTTTGGATAATATAAAGTCCTTGGAGGGCGTCGAAGTAGATCTTAGTAAAATTACGGAATCTACAACATTCGATGCCTCTGTTTTATTACCGAAAGGTGTAACCAATGTAAGCCCCAGTCAAGTGAAGGTTTCTGTCGAAGTGCAAAAACAAAAAAATGTAAAGCATAAGACAATAGATGGCATTTCTATACAAAAAAATGGATTGTCAGATGAATTCACTTTACAATTACTTTCTCCACAAAGTGAAAAGATAAGCGTTGATATTTCAGGAGAAGCAAGTATAGTAGATAAAATAACAGCGGCGCAAATAACAGCATCAATTAATCTACAAAACGTATCTTCTGGGACGCATGATATTCCAATTCAGGTTAGTGGTCCTAGTAATGTTTCAATAGAAGCAAAACAAAAAAATGTAAAGGTAACCCTTGTAAAGAAAGAAAAACCAGATCAAGAAGTACAAGGTAAGCCGGAGCAACCAGATTCACAAAAAGATAAAGAGAATGAAACAGAAAAACCAACAGAAAAACCAACAGAAAAACCAACAGAAAAACCAACAGAAAAACCAACAGAAGAACAGAACAAAGAATCTGAAAAAAAGAATGAAGCAGAAAAACAAAAAGAGCAAAATAAAGGAGCGAATAGCAATGGGTAAATATTTTGGTACAGATGGTGTGCGCGGTGTCGCGAATAAGGAATTAACGCCTGAATTAGCGTTTAAAATTGGTCGTTTTGGAGGGTATGTATTAACAAAAGATACAGATCGTCCAAAAGTGATTATTGGTCGTGACACACGTGTATCTGGTCATATGCTAGAAGGTGCGTTAGTAGCAGGATTATTATCAACTGGAGCAGAAGTTATGCGCCTTGGCGTTATTTCAACTCCTGGGGTTGCTTACTTAACAAAAGCATTAGATGCACAAGCAGGTGTTATGATTTCAGCATCCCATAACCCAGTACAAGATAATGGAATTAAATTCTTCGGTTCAGATGGGTTTAAACTAACTGATGAGCAAGAAGCTGAAATTGAGGCTTTATTAGATAAAGAGGTAGATGAATTACCACGTCCGACAGGAACAGAGCTTGGACAAGTAAATGACTACTTCGAAGGTGGACAAAAATACTTACAATACATTAAACAAACTGTAGAAGAAGATTTCTCAGGTTTACATATTGCTTTAGATTGTGCGCATGGTGCAACATCTTCTTTAGCACCATATTTATTTGCAGATTTAGAAGCTGATATTTCTACAATGGGTACTTCACCAAACGGCATGAACATTAATGACGGTGTTGGTTCTACACATCCAGAAGGTTTAGCAGAATTAGTAAAAGAAAAAGGTGCAGATATTGGACTTGCCTTTGATGGTGATGGAGACCGTTTAATTGCAGTAGATGAAAAGGGAAACATTGTTGATGGGGATCAAATTATGTACATCTGTGCGAAGTACATGAAAGAAACTGGTCAATTAAAACATAACACGGTTGTTTCAACAGTTATGAGTAACTTAGGTTTCTACAAAGCACTTGAAGCAAATGGTATTACAAGTAATAAAACAGCAGTTGGTGATCGCTATGTAATGGAAGAAATGAAGCGCGGTGGTTATAACCTTGGTGGTGAACAATCTGGTCATATTATCTTACTTGATTACATTACAACTGGAGATGGAATGTTAAGTGCGCTTCAGCTTGTAAATATTATGAAAATGACGAAGAAACCATTGTCTGAGCTTGCAGGTGAAATGATAAAGTTCCCACAATTATTGGTGAACGTTCGTGTAACAGATAAGAAATTGGCATTAGAAAATGAGAGAATTAAAGAAATCATCCGTGTGGTAGAAGAAGAAATGAACGGAGATGGACGTATCCTTGTTCGTCCTTCTGGAACAGAGCCACTTATTCGAGTTATGGCAGAAGCACCAACACAAGAACTTTGTGATGGATATGTACATCGTATTGTAGAAGTTGTGAAAGCTGAGGTTGGCGCTGAATAATTCGCCAATTTCATATGAAAAAGGAGCACGTTTTGTGCTCCTTTTTCATATGTTTTATAGACAATGAAAAATTTTCATTGACGGTTTATGCTGTTTGTTATAAGATGGTCTTGTTCTTTTTTTCGAAATTAATATATGAATTATGAAAGCGCCAGAACTACAAGTTATGTAGTTGACGAGGAGGAGTTTTATCGAGATTTCGGCGGATGACTCCCGGTTGTTTATCACAACCGAAAGCTTTTATTTAAAGCGTTGAGGTGACTCAATGGACAAAGATAAAAGTGTGATGAGGGAAAAAGAACGGATGAATACTAGCTGTATAAGTATATACGGACTGAAACCCAATCGAGAGGAAGGTGAAAGCCGTTACAGACTTACAGGGCTAGCAATATGTAATCCGTTTTTTATATGTAAATAATGGGATCGGACTATGTCGTTACATGTTCGCAAAGCAATGTAAGTATTTGTAACGGCGACTAAACATGTGTGGAATTGTAGGATTTATTGGAGATCAAGATGCAAAAGAAATCTTATTAAAAGGCTTAGAAAAGCTAGAGTACCGTGGATATGATTCAGCGGGTATTGCAGTACAGGCAGAGAACGGTGTTGTTGTATACAAAGAAAAAGGCCGTATTGCAAAACTTCGTGAAGTCGTGGATGAAAATGTAGCTGCAAGCGTGGGAATCGGTCATACACGCTGGGCAACACATGGTGTTCCAAGTAAAGTAAATGCACATCCGCATCAAAGTACGTCAAAACGCTTTACACTAGTTCATAATGGTGTAATTGAAAACTATGAATTAGTGAAAAAAGAATATCTTCAAGATGTAACGTTTGTAAGTGAGACTGATACAGAAGTTATCGTACAGCTTATGGAACAGCAAGTAAGCACAGGGTTAAGTGTAGAAGATGCATTCCGTCAAACGTTATCCATTTTACATGGTTCTTATGCAATTGGCTTACTTGATGCTGAAAATCCAAACATGATTTATGTTGCTAAAAACAAAAGCCCGCTATTAGTAGGTGTTGGTGACAACTTTAATGTTGTTGCAAGCGATGCAATGGCAATGTTACAAGTTACAGATCAATTTATCGAGTTAATGGATAAAGAGATGGTGATCGTAACACAAGAAAGCATTACAATTAAAAACTTACAAGGTGAAACGATTGAGCGTGCACCGTTTACAGCGGAATTAGATGCAAGTGATATTGAAAAAGGAACATATCCTCATTTCATGTTAAAAGAAATTGATGAGCAACCACTTGTAATCCGTAATATCATTCAAAAGTATCAAAATGAAGATGGCGAAATTGAATTAGATGAAGACATTCGTAATGCAATTTTAGATAGCGATCGTATTTATATTATTGCATGTGGAACAAGTTACCATGCTGGTCTTGTTGGAAAGCAATTCATCGAGAAATTTGCGAAAATACCTGTAGAAGTACACGTAGCAAGTGAATTCTCTTACAATATGCCATTATTAACAGAAAGACCATTCTTCATTTACATTTCACAAAGTGGTGAAACGGCAGATAGTCGTGCAGTACTTGTACAAACAAATGAAATGGGTCATAAAGCATTAACAATTACAAACGTACCAGGTTCTACGCTTTCTCGTGAAGCTGACTATACACTGCCTCTATATGCAGGACCAGAAATCGCAGTCGCTTCTACGAAAGCTTACACAGCACAACTTGCAGTGCTTTCAATCTTAGCAGCTGACATTGCGAAAGCAAAAGGTGAAGTTCTTGATTTTGATTTAACACACGAACTAGGTCTTGTAGCTAACGCAATGGTAGTACTTTGTGATCAAAAAGAAGAAATGGATGCACTTGCAAAACAATTTTTAGCAACAACACGCAACTGCTTCTTCATTGGACGCAGCGTAGACTTCTTCGTAGGWTTAGAAGGTGCGTTAAARCTAAAAGAAATYTCTTACATCCAAGCAGAAGGATTTGCTGGMGGAGAATTAAAACACGGTACAATCGCSTTAATYGAAMAMGGTACACCAGTTATCGCMCTTGCTACRCAAGAGCACGTAAACCTTGGAATTCGCGGTAACGTAAAAGAAGTAGTAGCACGCGGAGCAAACCCATGTATCATCTCAATGAAAGGCTTAGAAATGGAAGGCGACAGCTTCGTACTACCAGCTGTACACGAAGCATTAGCACCGCTTGTAGCAGTTATTCCATTACAACTTATCTCATACTACGCAGCGCTTCACCGCGAGTGTGATGTTGATAAGCCACGTAACTTAGCTAAATCTGTTACTGTTGAGTAGGAGATTGGGAGGTTCATAATTTTATTGTCAGTTTGAAATAAAGTCCCGATGTTTTGAATAAAGTCGTGACGTTTTTAAAAAAGATGCGAAGCTTTACCCCTTTAGATACGATTATCTAAAGGGGTGTTTTTATGTCCAAAAGAAAAAGAACATCTGAATTAAAGAAGGTCGCGGCATAGGAACAGGTCGTTGGTAATACAGTCGTTTAAATGTAAATCATCATATTTAAAATTAACATTTTTCGCATCAAAACCAAAACGAGCACCTTATATTTCCTCTTTTTGGTTCCTAAAAAATACATTTTCCACTCTACTAGCCAAAAGGAATATCTCGGTGAGAGCATAACAACCAATAATTTTCGTACTAGGAAATATATCTATTGCAGGTACTATATCAAARATCTGGCCTCTTTAAATGTACTCTTAGCTTTTATAAATACAGCCCTTTTAGTTTTCGTCTAAAAGGGCTGTGCTGTTTACATGTTTAATTTAGTTTTCAATATCCAGTATTTATTTCCGTTTATTGTAAATGAGAATTCGACCCATCCGTTGGGATCTTCGCGATGAACGAATACTGATGTGCCTAATGCTAATGTACCTTGGTTGTTTTCTGTAACGGACTGACTTTTAATTACTCCATCAAATGAATAGGGTACAACGTAATAGAAGGCAGCTAGTTTAGCAGTTGCTTTCGTTCCCTGTGGATATGTTTTATATGGGATATTACTTGAGAGTGCGTCAACATTTAAGGTATTTGGGTTTTTAGGTAATTTTTTTGCATATAAATAATCTTGCTTTTGGAAGGGTTTAATACGCTCCATAATTTTTGCGATTTTGGTAGACCATTCTTGATCTGTTGAATACATAACATTCATACCTTGCAATGTTGGGCCATAGTAATATGATCCATTTTCCTCTAAATATTTATCTCTTACATAATTGGCATTATAGGAAATGCTATCACCGAAAGTTGGTAAATATTTTGCATATTTAAACGGATCCTGATCATAAGCGCGCAAACCAAATAGATTATGTTTGCGATATGCGATTTCAGATTTACCATATCCGGATTCTAAAATAGCATGTGCCGCTAAAGAAAGTGCGTTAACACCATACTGAGCTTGAGCTGCAACAAAGTCGTTTCCATGTCCAATTAATGGGCTATCTGGTTGGTACTTTTTAATGTCAGCATCAATTTCTTTACCAGTAACATTTGAAGCATATGTTAAATCAAGGTTTATATATGACGTAGCAGTAATATTATTTTCAGGAATCCAAGTACCGCTGTTATTGAAATAATACGTTGTTCCGTCAATAGAAGCGAATCCAGTTTGCATAACACCATTTAGCTGTAAATAGTACCATGTACTCCCTTCTTGTAGCCAACCCGTTTTCATCGTCCCATTTGAATTTATGTAGTACCACTGGTTACCGTCGAGAAGCCATCCTGTTTTCATGGTACCATTAGAGTTTAGATAATACCAAGCTCCATTATTAAAGAGCCACCCTGTTTTCATAGCGCCATTAGAGTTTAGGTAATACCAAGCTCCGTTATCAAAAAGCCACMCTGTTTTCATGGCGCCATTAGAGTTTAAGTAATACCAAGCTCCGTTATCAAAAAGCCACCCTGTTTTCATAGCGCCATTAGAGTTTAGGTAATACCAAGCTCCGTTATCAAAAAGCCACCCTGTTTTCATAGCGCCATTAGAGTTTAGGTAATACCAAGCTCCGTTATCAAAAAGCCACCCTGTTTTCATGGCGCCACTAGTGTTTAAATAATACCAAGCCCCGCTATCAAAAAGCCATCCTGTTTGCATGACTCCGCTTGAATTTAAGAAATACCAATTATTATTGTTTTGTAACCATCCTTTTTTTACAGTTTCATTTGTTTTAATTGCTGTATTGTAAGTTGATACAGTTTCAGCCATCCCTTTTATAGGAATAAAAAGTATGCTTGATGCTAAGATAATTGATGCAGTTTTTTTAAACATTTTTTAATAATACTCCTTTTAGTAGTTTGTTAGTTTCATATTAACCAAAGTACTATTGTAACAAGGGAAGAGGAAAAAACAAACAAGTATCATAAAAGTCTAATAAATTACTGTTAAAATAATTTTATATGAGTAGTTTCATATAATTGTTAGTAAAGTGGAATGTAAATAGAAGTGAAAAGGAACAGTGATTGAGTGACGAGCATAGAACTAAAAAAAGTTGACCTATACAGTCAACTTTTTATTTTGAGGGTGTTGTAAAATTCATACATATTCAAAAATAGATGCATAAAAAAATTCGTTTTCTTGGAAAAATGATACTATCAAACTATCCGAAGAAAGGACGAATTTGCTAGTATAATAACCAATTTTGATATTGAAAGTAACTGTTATGTACTTATTACTGTCCTAGTGGAAGAAATCGAAGTATTGAAATCATTAGCCTTTGGAGCAGGGTTATTAAATCATGTATTAAAAATATTGAGGTGGAGTTCATCTGAGATACTATAATATGATGAAGGGCTTCTAAATCTAGTATTGGGAATCTGAATGAAGTTACATATCATAGATAGAGAAGATCCGTCTCCGTCGAATGTGAGTATTCAGTTGAGGATTTTTTCATTTCGTTACAAAGGAAAGTACGATATACTTGACGTATCTTTAGAGGTGTAACTATAATTGTTACGATCCGGATTTTATAATGGAAAGGGTGAATGATGTAAGTGAATGAAAGTAATCACGATGTATATAAACCTGTAAGAGTAAACAGGTTATGGATGATTCTTGTATTAGGAACACTCACAGCAATTGGGCCATTGTCCATTGATATGTACTTGCCCTCGTTACCAAAATTAACGGATGATTTACAAACGAATGCTTCTCTTGCTCAGCTTACTTTAACAGCTTGCTTACTAGGGCTTTCGGTTGGACAATTATTTGTTGGTTCAATTAGTGATATTTATGGACGGCGCAAACCGCTTATTATTGCTCTTATTATCTATGTTGCATCTTCTTTATTGTGTGCCGTTGCACCATCTATTTGGAGTTTAGTTCTTTTACGTTTCTTACAAGGGGCTTCAGGCTCAGCAGGTATTGTTATATCACGTGCTATGGTACGTGATATGTACTCAGGTTCGGAGATGACAAAGTTTTTCTCACTGCTTATGTTAGTAAACGGAGCAGCGCCTATTTTGGCTCCAATTATTGGGGGACAATTGTTACAGTTTACATCATGGCGCGGGGTCTTTATCGTTCTTGGAGTGATAAGTGTATTTATGTTAGTATCCGCTATTTTTGTATTGCGTGAGACATTGCCTCTTGAGGAGAGAGAAACAGGTGGTTTAGCAGGAACATTAGCGACATATGGGAATTTGCTGAAAGATCGCTTATTTATGGGGTATGCTTTGTCGCAGGGCTTAGTGTCAGCAGCGATGTTTGCTTATATTTCGGGCTCTCCGTTTGTGTTGCAAAATATATACGGGGCATCACCGCAAGCATTTAGTTTATTCTTTGCGATTAATGGTATTGGGATTATTATTGCTAGCCAAATTACTGGACGTTTAGCGGGGAAAGTAAATGAGACAACATTATTTGTAATGGGCGTTGGAATTGCAGCTGTTGGTGGTCTTTCTTTACTTCTTATGATTGTACTAGGAGCAGGGTTGATTGGTGTTTTATGTTCGTTATTTCTTGTTGTATCAAGTGTTGGGGTTGTATCGACAACAGGTTTTTCACTAGCAATGAGAAATCAAAAACAAGCTGCAGGAACAGCATCAGCTTTACTTGGTCTACTACAGTTCATTTCTGGAGCACTTGTTGCGCCTTTAGTTGGGATTGGAGGTAGTAACACAGCACTTCCTATGGGAATTGTGATTGCCCTATGTGAAGTGGGAGCGGTTTTATGTTACATCTTTATGGCAAAGCGCAGTGAAAGACAGTTTGTACTTCGGGAAAAGCAGGATATAGAGGCATAAGAATACTAAAAAAGAGCTAATTCAAAGTATATTTTGAATTAGCTCTTTTTGTTATTTTTTTGGAGCAGCTCATACATATTATTCATGATTACATCGTATAAAATAGCTAATTTATCCCAAACCCATCGATTTGAATCAACCTCTTTTTCACCGCAGTCAATAATATCTGTATGGTCCGTAATTCTATAAGCTCTTTCTACGATTATCGGAGCAATTTTTGGTATACGAGGAATAGCTTTTAAAATATCTGCAAAGTTTCCGATATAGACATGCCCGATGATTTCAATTGTTAGTGATTCATCAGATATGTTTAGGGCGGTGTTGTATTTGTCTGTATGCACTTGTTTTAAGTAACGGGCAAGTCTAAGTGGGGCGGTTTTCTTCTTTAATACGCGGCGAAGACTTTCTGTATTTTTGATATGGAGTGATCTTTTACGAATAAGAACGGAAAGTTCTTCTTCCATAAACATCATTTTGTTGTACATATATATTGTTGGTCTCCTTTTTTCTAAATAAATGGATAATGCAACCTTAGGTAGGAATGTTTTATTCATATGTAAGTCTAGCATGCTATGTTCCAGATGTGTGCTTACAGTTTTGTAAGGTGCAGAAGAAGAGCTGTGAAGATTCTGGGCGTATAAAGTGACGATACTGTGACAAAAATGGTGATATGTGTATAAAAGTACGGTCATAAGTGTAAAGTTTGAATGGTTCTCGTTATAATAGCAAGTGGAGATAAGTAGTAGATGTAGACAAAAGGAGAGTAAGAGATGAAGAAAGTGTGGAGTATTGTCTTGCTTGGAGGAATGCTTCTTTTAGCAGGGTGTAATGGAAATAAGGATACAAAAGAACCGAAAGAAAAAGTAGAACAATCGGCAGAGCAGAAAGAAGATATGAGAGTATATCGTGATGTGCATAATAAGTATGATGAGAAAATGAACAAAGAGTTAAATGAAGCGGTAAAATTATGGGAAGAAGCGAAGGAAAAAGGGGGGAAGGCACTAGTATATCCTAAGTTTAAAGAAGATGTACAAAAAGTAACCACGAGTATGTTAACGGATATCGATCATATACGCAAAGAAATTCGTGTACCGAAGTCAAAAGAGCAAGAACATGAGCTATATGTTGGCTTCTTAAATGAGACAGAACAAGCAATGAAAAAGTTAGAGAAATTAGCGAAAGATGAAGATTCGGCGTTAATTCGTGATATAGAAGTTCATTTTTCAACAGCTTCAACGTACTATAAACGCTTTCAAAAAGAAGCACAAAAATAACCTTGCAATGCGCAAGGTTATTTTTTCTTTTTCCCGTCCCCATCTTCATCTTCAGCTACTAAGACTTTTTGCCCTTCATGAAATTCTGAAATTGTTTGCCCAGTAATGTTATCGAATGGAGTATAAAAGGAAGTTATATTTTTCTTTTTTATAAACAATTTATAGAAGCCTATGATAACTAATATTACGATTGTTAATGGTAATCCTATAACTGCCATAAGTAATGGATCCATCGTAGCTCTCCTTTCTACATAGAGAGGATTTTATTTGTCCTTTACCTTAGTGTAAAACAAAAAAAAGGAATTATTTCAAATATAATCTAACTGCTGCAAAAGCGTTGTTAGAAGAAGGTATGAAAGAAGAAGATACTATGTTTACAGAATATCCTTTAATTCCGATTATGTTCCCGACAGATTCTTATTTGCAAAAATTATCTGTATCTGGTTTAGAATATATGATTGGTTCTGAGCCAAGCTTACGACATGCGAAAAAGTAAGCAAAAAATAAAGAAGTAGGCATTTGCCTACTTCTTTATTTTACTTCCTTCTTATACTCTTTCTTCGTTCCATCTGAGAACACAACTTCTAAGTCGAATTTTTGGTAGTCTTTATCAAGTTGGAATACGTCTACCGCTTGATCAATTACTTCTTGATCAGGTGTATTTTTATCAAATGTTAACTTTTGTAGAAGTGGACTTAGTTTGGCAATAGCTTTGTCACTCGTTAGTTTTACATCTGTCTTATGATCCTCAATCTTTCCTTCCATCTTTTTGTCTGCACCTTTATTTTTGTACTCCGCTTCATAATCTTTTTTCGTATCTTGGTAGTCTGCATTTAAGTGAAATTCGTTAAAGTTAAGTTTTAAGTCTTGAGGTGCTTCATTTTTAGCTTCGTCCGTTGTTTTCTTATCAGAAGTTGGAGTTTCCTTTTTTGGTGCAGTACAACCTGTTAGCGCAGGTACTAGCATAAGTGCTAATAAAACTGAAAGTAAAATTCTCATAATATATTCCTCCTTAGTGTATCGTTCCTTCCATACAAGTTTTTCCCAATTTCATGTAATTATGTATGTGCTCGAAATAAATTATTTCCCGCAACGTACACTGCAAATGGTTATTATACAATAATATTTGGTGGTGGAAATTTAAAAGAAAATATTATCTCTCTATTATTTATAATTGTTATTACACAAATTTTAGCTTTAATCGCTGTAGGGATATTATCTGTATTAAAGGGAAAGAGACATTTAGTAAAAGAAGCATAAAGAAAAAGGGCATCCTTTTGTAAAATGTACCCTATAGAATAGACACTTAAAAAAAGTCTATTCTATAGGGTATTTCTTGTATAATAGGAGAAAAATTAGAATCGGAGAAATTTCACAATGACGAAAAAGCTATTTACAGAAAAAGAGGTTCAAACGCTATCAAAGAATCCATACGTAAAATCTATGAGTGAGAAAGGAAGG
>NZ_JBFTMC010000102.1:0-15779 GCF_056396765.1 Bacillus sp. 05T22 | reverse complement strand
CAGTTTTCAAAGAACTTGTTTGCCGCTCATTTGCGACTCCCTTATGTTAACACTTTCATGTTTCAATGTCAACTAAGTTTTTTATTTCGTTTGTCGCGTTCTGCGTTGTTGCTATCGGCGACTCGTATAATACTACACTTCATTTATATAAACGTCAATATGTTTTTCTAAAAAAATATAAGGAAGGCTTATTCCTTATAAACAAGCTTTCCTCTTCCATAACTCTCTCTTTATTTACTTTTCTTCTATAATTGGTAGTGAAACGATAAACTGAATAATTCCATCCTCATATTCTGCTCGAATTTCTCCCCCTTGTAATTCAACAATACTTTTAGCGATTGCTAATCCGAGTCCCGATCCTTCCGTTACTCTACTTCTAGATTGATCTTTCTTATAGAAGCGTTCAAACAAGTTCCCTAACTCTTCCTTTGTAAACTCTTCACTATGGTTCGCAACCGTAATTTGTATATTCCGGCGTTGTCTTTGAAGGGAAACCTTAATCTCTCCATCATCTTTACTATATTTAATAGCATTCATTAATAGATTCTCAAATACACGGACCATCTTCTCTGAATCAATCGCAGCATACACACGTTCTTTAGGAAACTGCTTCACGAGTATAAGTCCTTCTTCTTCAGCCTGTGGTACTAGCTCTTCTATTAATTGCTCCAGAAGTTCGGTTATACACACTTCTTGCTTTTCTAATACCATCTTTTCATTTGTTAACTTTGTATACTCAAATAAATCTTCTATTAAATTCTTTAACTGCTCAGATTTCGAGAAAGCAATTCTCACATATTCATTGTGCTGTTCTTTACTTTCATATTTTGAATCCTGTAATAAACGCAAATAACCCATAATAGATGTAAGTGGCGTTCGCAAGTCATGAGATACATTTGTAATCAATTCATTCTTTTGCTTCTCTATTTTTCTTTCTTTTTCTATGTTGGAAAATAATTCTTTTGCCATCTGATTCATATTCACAGCTAACAAACTTAATTCATCTTGCCCCTTCTGCGGAATTCTATATTGCAGGTTACCTTTTGCGATTTCTTTTACACCTTCCGCCATCGCCTCAACTTGCCTCATCTTTCTTTTAGTTATATAAAAGAAAGAAAATAAAAAAATAACAAAGCCAATCAAAAATGGAAACGGCCCATCATTCTGTACTACTCTAATATCCCCTTGCGGTATACCGCTTGCGATCATATACATATTTCTCTCTTGAATTGTTAAAGGATAAAAAGTCGTAAATTCTTTACGCTCTCTTTCGATTTCATTATCTATTACATTTTTTTGATATTCATATTGAGAGCGATTTATTTTGAAACTCATTATATTACGAATAGTACTATGAAGATTAACTTGTTCTTCCTGAGCATCTTTTGTCTTATATATAACTTTTCCATTCTCATCTACAATCAACACTTTTAATTCACCTTGATACTCCGGACGTTCAAAAACTTCTTGGACGTTAACATCAGCACCTTCTCTTGTAATAACCTCGGCAAGTCTTTCAGCAGTTGCATCAATTCTTCGCATACCAGATGAATAATCAATTACAGAGTATGTATTTATTCCTTGAAAAAACGGAGATGATGTCCACACTCCTATTACACCCAACAAAATACAGAAAGCAAACGTAGTTATCAGTTGTACACGTAAACTCTTTTGTACTCCCCTTATTACTTTATATATTATTTTTTTTAAAGTTCGATTCATCCAACCAATCGGCCTAAATATGTTTTTAATTATCTTTCTCAATCTTATATCCCACTCCCCATACTGTTTTTATATATATTGGCTTTCTCGGATTCTCTTCTGTCTTCTCACGTATTTTTCGAATATGCACCATGACGGTATTATCAGATTGGAAAGATCGTTCATTCCAAACCTTTTCATAAATTTGTTCTGCACTAAAGACCATCTCTGGATTACGAGCTAATAACTCCAAAATCGAAAATTCCCTCGGAGTTAGTTTCACTTCTTCATTTTCTACAACAACTTTGTGGGTTGAGACGTTTATTTTCATATTCCCGATTTCAATTTCATTTTCATTTTGGACAACAAATCCATTCATTTTCATATATCGGCGAAGCTGCGATTTTATTCTCGCTATCAGTTCTAACGGATTGAAAGGTTTCGTTACATAATCGTCCGCTCCTGTTGTTAGCCCTAAAATTTTATCCATATCTTGCGTTTTCGCAGACAACATAATAATTGGCATCTCTTTCGCTTCTCTTATTTTCATACACATATGGATACCATCAATTTTCGGCATCATAATATCCAATACAACTAAATGCACTTCATTTTTCTCTAATATATATAAACCCTCTGCTCCATCCTCTGCCTGTAGCACCTTATATCCTTCATTCTTTAAATAAATCGTAATTAAATCCCGAATTTCTTTTTCATCATCTACAACAAGTATTGTTTCGTGTCCCACAATATCTCCCCCATAGCTTTTTCATTCCTTAACTTCTATTATAAGAAAACTTCTGAAGAAAAACGGAACGAAATCCTTAAGATTTTCTGAAGACGCAAAAAAGGTCTAGACTCCCCTTAGTCTAGACCTTTCAAAACCCCTTTATTTACGAACGTAGATGAAATATAGTACGAATAAAACTCCCATTACATACATAATTGGATGAATTTCTTTACGACGACCACTYACAACCATTGTAATTGGATAGAAGATAAAYCCAATTGCWATTCCTGTTGCAATACTATACGTAAGTGGCATWGAAATAATCGTAAAGAATGCTGGTACTGCAATCTCGAATTTCTTCCAATCAATTTCTCCTAGAGACGAAACCATCAAAATCCCTACAATAATTAAAGCCGGTGCCGTTACAGAAGCTGTCACAACACTTAATAATGGTGAAAAGAAAAGTGCTAACAAGAAAAACCCTGCTGTTACAACTGCTGTAAATCCTGAACGCCCTCCTGCTGCTACCCCTGCAGACGATTCAATGTAAGACGTTGTCGTAGATGTCCCAAGAATCGCACCAATTACAGTTGCAATTGCATCTGCAAATAATGCTTTTCCCGCACGTGGTAATTTATTGTTCTTCATTAACCCAGCTTGATTCGCAACTGCTACAAGTGTACCCGCTGTATCAAAGAAATCAATGAAGAAGAACGTTATAATAACAATTCCCATTTGAACAGTGAAGATATCTCCGAAGTGCTGGAATGCCACGCCGAACGTAGGTTCTAAACTAGGAATTGCACCAACGACAGCTTTGGGTGTATCAATTAATCCTGTTGCTACTCCAAGGATTGCTGTAAGAATCATCCCGTAGAAAACAGCACCGTTTATTTTTTTAATCATTAGAATGATTGTAATCACTACACCGAAAATCGCAAGTAATGTTGTGCCCTTTGTTAAATCCCCCAATCCAACAAGAACCGCATCATTCTTCACAATAATTCCTGCATTTTGAAAACCAAGAAAGGCGATAAACAAACCAATTCCTGCTGCTACTGCAAACTTCAACTCTAATGGAATGGCATTAATAATTTTTTCGCGAATACCAGAAGCAGTAAGAATAATAAAGATAATACCTGACATTAAAGTTCCAGCAATCGCTGTTTGCCACGGAATTCCCATCGTTAACACCGCTGTATAAGCAAAGAATGCATTGATTCCCATTCCTGGCGCTAAGGCAATTGGATATTTTGCGAAAATCCCCATAATCAGTGACCCAATTGCAGCCGCTAAAGCAGTGGCAACAAAGACCGCTCCTGGATCCATTCCTGTTCCTGCTGGTAACCCTTTAATGTTTCCCAGTGACAGTGTAGCAGGATTGACAAATAATACATAAGCCATAGATAAAAATGTCGTTAACCCTGCAATGAACTCTGTTTTATAATTTGTACCGAGCTCATCGAACTGAAAATAACGTTTCATTCTACGTTTCCCCCGTTATATGATTACTCGTCGTAACCCTCCCTAGCCCTCTTTTATCTATAAAAATAAAAAAGGCTTCCATTGCATATACATGGAAGCGTTCTGTAAATAAAGGCAGATTTCCCCTTACCTTTATAAAAACGCCTCGTAGTCAAGCCATTTACGGTAGCTAGGTAGAAACTTTCGGGCCATATCCCCGATATTATACGACGGCTGTAATATTCATTTTTTCGTATCAATTACATACTCATATTAACTCACATATAGGTGTATGTCAATTTAAAAACGAACATTTTTATGTTATTTTTATTTTTTGTTCGTATAAACAACAAAAAAAGACCCATCTATGCATAAAATCATAGATGGGTCTTCTTTTAAACCAATAAACCTATTCTATTCCCACTCAATTGTTGCTGGTGGCTTACTCGTTACATCATACACGATACGGTTAACGTGCTTTACTTCGTTTACGATACGTACAGAGATTTTCTCTAATACATCCCAAGGGATACGTGCCCAATCTGCTGTCATACCATCGATTGATGTTACTGCACGGATACCTACTGTGTAATCGTAAGTACGCTCGTCACCCATAACACCTACGCTACGCATGCCAGGAAGTGCAGTGAAGTATTGCCAAATTTCACGATCTAAGCCAGCTTTTTGGATTTCCTCACGTAAAATTGCATCGGATTCACGAACGATTTCTAATTTTTCTTCTGTGATTTCGCCTAATACACGGATACCAAGTCCTGGACCCGGGAACGGTTGACGCCATACGATTTCATCAGGAATCCCTAATTCTGATCCTAATACACGGACTTCATCTTTAAATAGAGTGTTTAAAGGCTCAATTAATTTGAACTGCATATCTTCTGGAAGTCCACCAACGTTATGGTGAGATTTAATTGTTTGTGCAGTTGCTGTACCACTTTCAACAATATCTGTGTACAGTGTACCTTGTGCTAAGAAGTCCATTCCTTCTAATCTAGAAGCTTCATCATCAAATACGTAAATAAATTCATTACCAATGATTTTGCGTTTTTGTTCTGGATCTTCTACACCTTTTAACTTGTTCATGAAGCGTTCTTTTGCATCCACTTTAATAACGTTCATGTGGAAGCCTTCGCTAAATGTTTTCATAACACCTTCCGCTTCATCTTTACGAAGTAAACCATGGTCAACGAAAATACATGTTAATTGGTCACCGATTGCTTTATGGATTAATACTGCTACAACAGAAGAGTCTACACCGCCACTAAGTGCGCATAGTACTTTTTTATCGCCAACAGTTTCACGGATTTTTTCTAATTCTACTTCAATAAAGTTCTCCATGTTCCAACCTTCAGAACAGCCACATACGCCGAATACGAAGTTTTTGATTAAATCATTACCGTGCTCAGAATGACGTACTTCTGGATGGAATTGCACACCGTATAAGTTTTTTGCTTCATTGCTCATACCAGCAATTGGACAAGACTCACTTGTTGCATCTACTACGAATCCTTCTGGTAAACCAGTTACTAAGTCACCATGACTCATCCATACAACTTGCTCTTCTGGAAGGTTCGCATATAATTTTGATTTGTTCTCTACTTTAAGAACTGCTTTTCCGTACTCACGATGGTTTGCACGTTCTACTTTTCCACCAAAGTGTTTTGTCATAAGCTGCATACCGTAGCAAATACCGAAAATCGGTAATCCTAATTCAAAGATTTTTTCAYCACAGTGGAATGCATTTTCACCATATACACTATTCGGTCCACCAGAGAAAATAATCCCTTTTGGATTCATTGCTTTAATTTCTTCTGCAGTAATTGTATGTGGATGAAGTTCACTGTATACACCGAACTCACGAATTCGACGTGCAATTAACTGATTGTACTGACTCCCAAAATCTAAAACGATAATTGTATCGTGCTGTTTTTTCAAAATAATCACCCCAACGTTAGTTCTGTATATAAATATTTTCACCAATTTGGCAAAAAGCATTACCAATATAATAAAAAAAGCCAGTCCTCCGCCCTCAGTCTCATAACAAAGAAAAGGCAGAGGTCTGGCTTTATAAAGATAGTACTCCGCTCTTTATAAATATAAGACACACTGCCTTCATAGTCAGGTTGTTTACGGTAACCCGGTAGAGACTCTCAAACCATATCATTGAGGATATATGAAGGATTGTTTTATATTATCTTCCTAGATTCTAACAATGAAGTATCAATACGGTCAAGAGAGAAAGCGACAAAATTCTACAGAAATTATTTTCTTTATCCCAAGAAACCTTTATTCCTATATTTTTTTGTCCCATAACAAAAAACATTCACCCCTATATAGAGATGAATGTTTCTTTGGCGAATGAAATTACATCATTCCGCCCATACCGCCCATGCCCATA
Organism: Bacillus sp. 05T22; assembly: GCF_056396765.1. Taxonomy (NCBI): domain Bacteria; kingdom Bacillati; phylum Bacillota; class Bacilli; order Caryophanales; family Bacillaceae; genus Bacillus; species Bacillus sp. 05T22. Next base: position 9,468 of record NZ_JBFTMC010000102.1, on the reverse strand, counting down.
CCGCCCATGTCAGGCATTGCAGGTGCATTTGGTTCTGGTTTGTCAGCAACAACTGCTTCAGTTGTTAAGAACATAGCTGCAACAGATGCTGCGTTTTGAAGTGCAGAACGAGTTACTTTTGCTGGGTCTACAATACCAGACTCAAGCATGTTTACCCATTCGCCTGTTGCTGCGTTGAAACCAACGCCTACTTTTTCACCTTTTAAGCGTTCTACAACAACAGATCCTTCTAGACCAGCGTTGATTGCGATTTGGCGAACTGGCTCTTCTAATGCACGAAGTACAATGTTGATACCTGTTGCTTCGTCGCCTTCAGCTGCAATACTAGCCACTTTAGTGTATACGTTCATAAGTGAAGTACCGCCACCTGCAACAATACCTTCTTCTACTGCTGCACGAGTTGAGTTAAGTGCATCTTCAATGCGAAGTTTACGCTCTTTTAACTCAGTTTCAGTTGCTGCACCTACTTTAATTACTGCTACACCGCCTGCAAGTTTAGCAAGACGCTCTTGTAATTTTTCACGATCGAATTCAGAAGTTGTTTCTTCTAATTGTGCACGGATTTGACCGATGCGAGCTTCGATTTGTTCGGTGTTACCTACACCTTCAACTACAGTTGTGTTTTCTTTTGTTACAACAACTTTACCAGCGCGTCCTAAAGATGCAACTGTAGCAGATTTTAAGTCACGTCCTAATTCTTCAGTGATTACTTCACCGCCAGTTAAAATCGCGATATCTTCTAGCATTGCTTTACGACGGTCACCAAAGCCAGGAGCTTTAACAGCTACTACATTGAATGTACCACGAAGTTTGTTTACTACTAATGTAGCTAAAGCTTCGCCTTCCACATCTTCTGCAATGATAAGAAGTGGCTTACCTTGTTGTACCACTTGCTCTAACACTGGTAAGATCTCTTGGATGTTAGAAATCTTTTTGTCAGTGATTAAGATATATGGGTTATCAAGTACTGCTTCCATTTTGTCAGAATCAGTAATCATATAAGGAGATGCATATCCACGATCAAATTGCATACCTTCTACTACATCTAATTCTGTTGTGAATCCTTTAGATTCTTCTAATGTAATAACGCCGTCGTTACCAACGCGCTCCATTGCTTCAGCAATTAATTTACCTACTTCTTCGTCATCAGCAGAAATAGCAGCTACTTGCGCGATAGAAGATTTACCTTCGATTGGTTTAGAAATTGCTTTTAATTCTTCTACTGCTGCAACAACAGCTTTTTCGATACCTTTACGAAGACCCATTGGGTTCGCACCAGCTGTTACGTTTTTTAAGCCTTCACGAATCATAGCTTGTGCTAATACAGTTGCAGTTGTTGTTCCGTCACCAGCTACGTCATTTGTTTTGCTAGCAACTTCTGCTACTAATTTTGCACCCATGTTTTCGAATGCATCTTCTAATTCGATTTCTTTTGCGATTGTTACACCATCATTTGTAATAAGTGGTGAACCGAATTTTTTCTCAAGTACAACGTTACGACCTTTTGGTCCAAGCGTTACTTTTACTGCATTTGCAAGAGTGTCGACACCGCGAAGCATCGAACGACGTGCTTCTTCACTAAATTTAATATCTTTTGCCATAATATTTGACCCCCTTGGATTTTTTAAATGTATATAATTAACCGATAACTGCTAAAATGTCACTTTCACGTAAAATCAAGTAGTCTGTACCTTCATATTTCACTTCAGTACCTGCATATTTTGAGAAGATGATAAGATCACCTGCTGCTACCTCTAAAGCAACACGCTCACCATTTTCAAGCACTCGACCAGTACCTACTGCAATAACTTTACCCTCTTGTGGTTTTTCTTTTGCAGTGTCTGGTAATACAATACCACTTGCTGTTTTTTCTTCTGCTTGAACAAGCTCAATTACAACGCGATCACCTAATGGCTTTAGCATGAACAATAACCTCCTCATTTTTCTATGTAAATTTCCTTTATTAGCACTCAACGACCTCGAGTGCTAACACACTTATAATAATAAATAATCTAATTTTCTTTTGCAAGTAAAAAAATCATAATTTTTTCGCAAATTGATATATAAATTTTTTCTATACAACTTCCTAAGAAAAATCATTCTGTTATCGTTGCAACCATTCTCGCGAAAGCCTTATATATACGAATCGGCGTTTTCACTTATCGTATGTTACAATATGGAAGATGCCATAAGTTGTTTTCTCTATAGGTACGGCTTTTTCCTGTCTCCTATTTCATTTTCAAAGAAAGATTTACAAAAAAATAATAATATGAATGGTTATTACGTATCCCCGGCTGGATGTTTACATGTTATCCCGCCTTATCTCATAAACTAGAGTTAGAAAGGATGGTTAACCAATTTGAAAAAACAATATTGGTGGATTATAGTTACATACATTCTTATGCAATTATCAGGTATTGTTGGATTACCGCTTCTTTTGAAAACCGGACTATATGATAATAGGGGGTTCACCAGAGAAGAAAAAATGCAGCTACTGACTGGTCACTGGGCAATTATTAGCTTTTTCATTGCATTATGTATTGTACTTTTACTACTTCGAACAGATATTCGCGAAAGCCGTTTCGATACAAAACGCGCCAGTATTCCTGCCACAATCGGTTGGATCTTTATCGGTTTCTTTTTAGCTTTCTTTTCTCAAACAATTGCAGGCACAATCGAAATGCGTTTATTGGGCATTAAACCTGGATCTGAGAACACAGCTCGCTTGATGGAAATAGCACGGACCACCCCATGGTTCCTTATTGTTATATCAATAATAGGGCCTATYTTAGAGGAAATYGTMTTTAGAAAAATTTTATTTGGYACAYTKTATAAGAAATTCAACTTCTTTATCGCTGCTATTATTAGCTCACTTGTATTTGCAGCAATTCACTTTGATTTTACACACTTATTGGTATACACTTCCATGGGGCTTGTATTCGCCTTTTTATATGTAAAAACAAAGCGAATTATCGTTCCTATTATGGCACATGTTGCGATGAATACATTAGTTGCAATAGCCCAGGTGCTAGTAAGTAACGAACAAATACAAGAAATGATTAAAGAAGCAGAAAAAATGCAAGGATTTATCGGAGGATTTTAAATATGAGGAACTCACCATTGTTCATGGCAGCACTGTATTTCCTTCTTGGTTGTGTCTTTACACGTTTCGCAATTACGAACGTTACAGATACAATTTGGAACTTTGGGACACTGCTGTTTGCTGCTATGGCAACAATTGATTTTAATTTGGCACTTCGACTTATCTTAGTCAAATTTACAAAGAAAAAGCAACAATAAAACGCAGAGGGATTTCCTCTGCGTTTTATTGTGGATAATTTTTCAAAAAATAAACAAGTGTTTGTAATTCTACAGCTAGATCAATATGGTGAATTCTTATATTTTCTGAAACATTTAATCGTGCTGGGGTAAAATTTAAAATTCCGTGTACATTTGTTTCGGCCAATCGATCTGCTACAGCTTGTGCAACAGTAGCAGGTACTGTTAATATTGCCACTTGTATATCATTTGTTAAACGCTCTTCTAATTTATCTAAATGATATACAGGAATTCCTCCGATTTCTTTTCCAACTTTCTCTTCATTGACATCAAATGCCATTTCAATCTTTGTATTATTATTTTTGGTGAAATTGTAATGTAAGAAAGCGGTCCCTAAATTACCCACTCCAATAAGTGCTACACGTGTTATATCATCTTGATCAAGCGTTTCTCGGAAGAATGATAGTAAATAATTCACATTATATCCATATCCCTTTTTCCCTAACGCTCCAAAATATGAAAAATCTCTCCGAATTGTTGCTGAATCTACCTTTACAGCTTCACTCAATTCAGCTGATGAAACACGCTGCTTACCAGAAAGAGATAAGTTTTGGATAAATCGATAGTATAGAGGCAATCGTTTGGCAGTGGCCTGTGGAATCTTTTGCTGATCCATATAACCTCTCCTCTCTCCCTATCTTTGTTCACAAATTTAAAACAAATACAGAAGTTTRGCACTTATGACTTTCCTTGTATAATAGAGAGAAGACTTCTCTCTTTATTTTAAACTATACACTATTTTTAGTATGATTGAGAAATATAAACATGGCAAAGTTAAGAAATTATTTGAGGTGAAAACATTGATTTTATTACAAGTGAATGGGCTTTCAAAATTATACGGTGCTGAAACAATTCTTGCAAACATTAAATTGGAAGTTCAAACAAAAGATCGCATTGCACTAGTTGGTCGAAATGGTGCTGGAAAATCTACATTATTAAAAATAATTGCCGGTGAATTATCTCACGATGGTGGAGAAATTATAAAACCAAAAGATGTTTCAATTGGATACTTGGCCCAAAATACTGGTTTAGAAACTTCTTTAACAATTTGGGATGAAATGCTTACTGTCTTTACTCATCTGCAGCAAATGGAAAAGAAACTTCGAAGGTTAGAGCTAGACATGGGTAAGGAAGAGAACTTTTCAAATGCTGCTACGTACGAAAAATTACTCGCTGATTATGATCAATTACAGTTAGACTACAAAGATCAAGGTGGTTATCAATATGAAGCTGATATTCGCTCCATTTTAAGTGGACTTGGTTTTCCAGCTGAAACACACCAAACAACAATTTCTACGTTAAGTGGTGGACAGAAAACAAGACTTGCTCTTGGGAAACTACTGCTAACAAAACCAGACTTACTCATCTTGGACGAACCAACAAACCATTTAGATATCGATACATTAACATGGCTTGAACAATATTTACAAGGCTATCCTGGAGCTATTTTAATCGTTTCCCACGATCGCTATTTTTTAGACAAGCTTGTTACACAAGTATATGAAATTTCTAATAAAGAAAGCAGACGATATGTTGGTAACTACAGTAAATATTTAGATTTAAAAGCTGCACTACATGACCAGGAAATGAAGCGTTATGAGAAACAACAAGAGGAAATTGCTAAACTAGAAGACTTTGTCCAAAAGAATATTGCCCGTGCATCTACAACAAAACGTGCACAAAGTCGTCGGAAGCAGTTAGACAGAATGGAATTACTAACTAGACCATTAGGTGATTCTAAATCAGCATCCTTCCACTTTGATATCGAAAAACAAAGCGGAAACGATGTATTACAAATAAAGGATGTTTCAATTGGATATGACAAAGAACCGATTATTGGACATGTAAATATGCGCTTAACCCGCGGTGATAGTGTCGCACTAGTTGGTCCAAATGGTATTGGGAAATCTACATTATTAAAATCAATTGTGAATAAATTAAAGACGTTAAGCGGTGAAGTTTCTTTCGGTTCAAATGTATCTATTGGATATTATGATCAAGAACAGGCAAACTTAACATCATCTAGGCGTGTTTTAAACGAACTATGGGATGACTATCCACTAGAGCCAGAAAAAGAAATTCGCACGATACTCGGTAACTTTTTATTCACAGGGGACGATGTATTAAAGCCAGTATCTTCCTTAAGCGGTGGTCAAAAAGCACGATTAGCTCTAGCAAAATTGATGATGCAAAAATCTAATTTACTAATTCTCGATGAGCCAACAAACCATCTCGATTTAAATAGTAAAGAGATTTTAGAAAATGCCTTAATTGATTATCCTGGAACTCTTTTATTCGTTTCCCATGATCGCTATTTCATTAACCGTGTCACAACTACAGTTGTTGAGTTATCAACAGGTGGTGCACAAGAATATTTAGGTGACTATGACTACTATATTGAAAAGAAAAATGAAATGATTGAACGTGCGGAATTTGAACAACAAGAAGAGGATGCACCAGTCCAAAAAACTATCGCTCAAGAAAAATTAAATTACCTTGAAGAAAAAGAACGTAAGAAATCAGAACGCCAACGCATCCGAAAGATTGAAGAAATTGAACAAAATATTGCAAATTTAGAAGAAGAAATTGCACAATTAGAAGAGGAGCTTTGTCTGCCTGAAGTATATGCTGACTACGAACGAGCTAGTGAGATTACAACAGCAAAGCAAACAAAACAAGAAAAATTAGAGCAGTTTATGGCGGAGTGGGAAGAGTTACACGTATAACCCTTATATATTTATATAATAAAAACAAGGTAGTTGAAAGCCATTCAACTGCCTTGTTTATTTTTCAATACAAAAGATTATGGTCGAAGGTCTGACCTCGATAGTGTTATCCACAACCTTATGCAAATATCCACCTTTATTATATAAACACAAAAATAACTTTTCCACATTATCCACAAATCACAAAAAAATTATACACATTTAATATTCACAATAAAACCCATATTATCAACAGATAATATGGGTTTTATCCACAAGTTGTGGTTAATTATGTGTATAACTATGCTTCAATATCTAATCCTGGATTTGCATTTAAAGCCAATGTTGCACGTTTTCCTTGCTCATATGCAATAGTTCCTGCTGCTGCAATCATTGCTGCATTATCTGTGCATAAAGATAACGGTGGAATAATGAGCTCGATTTCTTCTTTTTTTGCAAACTCTTCCTCTAAACGTGCACGAAGTCCTTTATTCGCTGCAACGCCACCAGCGAGAAGCACTTGTTTTACATCATACGCTTCTGCAGCACGTGCTGCTTTCGTTACTAGTACATCTATTACACTCGCTTGGAAGCTAGCTGCTAAATCTTCTGGTGCGATTTCTTCCCCACGTTGTTTTGCGTTATGCACAGTGTTGATAACTGCTGATTTCAGTCCACTAAAGCTAAAATCATACGAATCTGGTTCCAACCATGCACGTGGTAAATTAATCGTTGGTTGTCCTTCATGAGCAAGACGGTCAATATGAGGACCACCTGGATATGGCATAGATAATGTACGTGCAACTTTATCATATGCTTCTCCTGCCGCATCATCCCTCGTTTCGCCAATTACTTCAAACGAACCATGCTCTTTCATATAAACAAGCTCTGTATGCCCGCCAGACACAACAAGTGACAACAAAGGGAATTGTAGTTCTTTTACTAAGCGATTCGCGTAAATATGCCCAGCAATATGATGAACACCAACAAGAGGAATATTATGAGCAAAGGCAACTGCTTTAGCTGCATTTACACCAATTAAAAGTGCCCCTACTAAACCTGGCCCTTCCGTCACAGCAATTGCATCAATATCTTCAAATGTAATGTTCGCTTCCTTTAATGCTTCTTCTAATACAACTGTAATTTGTTCTACATGATGACGAGATGCAATTTCCGGCACAACTCCGCCAAAACGCTTATGGCTCTCAATCTGTGAAGCAACAATATTTGCCACTATTTCTGTTCCATTTTTAACAACCGCTACAGCCGTTTCATCACAGCTCGTTTCAATACCAAGTATAATCGTATTTTTTCCCATTATATATTCACCCACATTACAAGACCATCTTCATAATTGTCTGTATAGTATCGTTTACGAATCCCACCATTTTGGAATCCATACTTTCGGTATAACTGTTTCGCTACTTCATTTGATACCCGTACTTCAAGTGTCATCGTTTTTGCTCCCATTTCTTTTGCCTGATCCATTACGTCTTTCAGCAAAGCATCTCCAAGTTTTTGACCGCGATATTCTGGCAAAATGGCTATGTTCGTAATATGTGATTCATCAATAATAATCCACAATCCACAGTATCCAATTACTACACCATCTTTTTCTATTACGACATAATGTGCATATTCATTCATCGTCAATTCACGATGAAATGCATCAGCAGTCCAAGGAGTTGGGAATGACGCTTCTTCAATTACTACAATTTGAGCAATATCATCAGTCGTCATCTTTCTAAATGTAATATCCATTTTGATAACCCCTATTTTGTTTGACTTTCTATCCATTTTGCTTCTGCTTCTGCTAAACGGAGGTAGCTCGGAACAAATGTATGCACACTTTGCTCCTCTTTTTGTAATCCTAAAAATGCTAGCTCACTTGGTCTTGGGTTGTTCTTTGTAAAAGAAGCAAACACAGCTCGATCTCCCAAATATTCTACAATCGTTTCTTTATGTTGTTCTACATCATTGCCGATAAATAAAACAGGTTGCCCCTTCTCTTTTAACATCTGTAACCAATCAACAATAAGAATAATTCGATCCTCTTCTATAGAAGATAACTGCTCTTCTTTATATGTATACAAGCCCGTATAAATTTGTCCGCGACGTCCATCAAACAATGGACAAATAACCCCTTGGAAATTCGCTCCATTCGCAGCCACTACTTCTAAGCTAGACACACCGACAATCGGTATTTGCAACGACCAAGCTAATGTTTTTGCAACAGTCACACCAATTCGAACTCCTGTATAAGATCCAGGACCAGCCGCTACGATAATTTTATCTAGCTCTTTCGGCTTTATATTACATTCCGTCAGAAGTTGTTCTACAGCCGGCATAAGGCGTACAGAATGATTTTTAGTTAAATTCGTAATGATTTCTCCGACAACAGTATTTCCATCAATAAGAGAAATCCCCATTACATAATTTGAAGTATCAATTGCTAGTACTTTCATCTTGTAATAGCTCCTCACATAATCTAATATAGCGTTCACCACTTGGCTCTAACACAATTTTTCTTGTATCATCACCTGTATGGAACAAGCTTATTTTTAATTTCTCATTTGGCAGAAAAGATTCAATTAAATGAGCCCATTCTACTACTGTTATACCTTCACCATAAAAATACTCATCAAACCCTAAATCTTCTTCACTTTCCGCTAAACGATACACGTCCATATGATATAGCGGTAATCTTCCTTTGTACTCTTTAATAATATTGAATGTCGGACTATTTACAACTCGTTTCACACCAAGGCCTTTTGCAAGACCTTTCGTAAATGTTGTCTTGCCAGCACCAAGATCGCCTTCTAAAACAAGTACATCTTGTTCCCTAACAAGTTGTCCTAGCCTTTCTGATAAGTTCTGTGTCTCTTCAGAAGAAGTTGTCGTTATTTCATATTTATTCAAAGGTTTCACCTACCTTACTCACAATATTCTCTGCTCTTTATTATACAGATTTTTTCACTTTGTTTCATTTTGAACATATAAAAAAGACCTTAGGAGTTGTCCTAAGGGTAAGATTGACTGTCTTTATAAGTTTTCTTAAAAATAAATAAAAAAATACGAAACAAGTTGTTTCGTTCTTTTCTTTGTATAAATGGCGGTCCCGACCGGGGTCGAACCGGCGATCTCCTGCGTGACAGGCAGGCATGTTAACCACTACACCACGGGACCATTGGTTGCGGGGACAGGATTTGAACCTGCGACCTTCGGGTTATGAGCCCGACGAGCTACCGGACTGCTCCACCCCGCGACGATATAAAAGCCTGGCAACGTCCTACTCTCACAGGGACAAGGTCCCAACTACCATCGGCGCTAGAGAGCTTAACTTCCGTGTTCGGTATGGGAACGGGTGTGACCATCGGCGCTAGAGAGCTTAACTTCCGTGTTCGGTATGGGAACGGGTGTGACC
>NZ_JBFTMC010000101.1:0-15816 GCF_056396765.1 Bacillus sp. 05T22 | reverse complement strand
GTTGTATTAAGGTAGATGTATTGTGAGGATATAAAAATGTGAGATACAATGTAATGGGATTATAAGCTAGAAGCACGACGAGAGCGTTCGATTGGGAATGGAATGATTTTGGCCATATGATTGCGACTAAATTGCTTTGTACGAGCGTGACGTAATATATATAATGCAAAGAGAATAGCGACAGGTATAGCACCGTACAAATCAAAAAGTAAAGCGCTTACAGAAGATGCAACAAAACCTAACATACCGATTTCTAATTCCTCCATAATTGCCCCGAGAATAGCAGGAATAGCTCCACAAGTAACTCCAAGTATAAGTGCTATAATTAAATTCATGTTCTTCCTCCTCTTTTTGCGGTTTTCTGTTCAATTCATTTTCTATTATTTGTATTATATCATAATTTAAACAGAATTTTCAGAAAAAATTCAAAAAATGTTCAAAATTTATTGAGAAACATACTTGATAAAATGAAAAATATCATGAGGAACCATTCGCCCTTGATGATGAATCCTCATCCATCAGGAGATATTGCAAGGGGAGAGAAAATAAAAAAGCAGGCTTATTTCATATTCGTGAAATAAGCCTGTTCCATAGGAGGATGTATATATGTAGAGTGAATAAAAGGAAGGAAAAGGGGATCCAATCCCTTTTATTCAACTAACTACCTTAATAAATAGGAACCCAGCCTTCTGTTGTAACGAAAATACGAATAGCTACAACTTGGCGATCATCTTGTAATGTGAAATAATGTCTTGCATTTTCAGGTACAGAAATTAGATCACCAGGCTCAAGTTCAACATCGAAGAAGCGACCATCCTTGTCTTGGATAGCAAAGATACCATGCCCACTGACGATAAAGCGAACTTCATCGTCAGTATGATAATGCTCTTGTTTAAAGTTAATTAATAACTCATCGAGGTTAGGTGTTGCATTTGAAAGGGAAATAACATCATGTACTTTATAACCTCGACGTTCTGAAACATCAGTGATTTCATTGGAAAATACTGTTAAAATTTCTTTTTTGTTTTCATCAGTTAAGAAGTAGTTTTCTTTTAAATGAGTAGGAAGTTTTGAAATATCCCATTTCTCATATAAAACGCCTTCTCCATGTAAAAATTGCTTTACTTCCTGTTCATTTTCAATACGGGTATTTATTTCATGAATACGAATTTGCGCCATGTGAAACGCCTCCTTGAATTGATAATAGTTTTATATGAAATTGGAATAAAAACTCATATGCTTCTAATCTTTTCTTTGCATCAAAGCTATCTTTTCCCCAAACGGTAATGCCATGGTTGCGAATCAATATAGCTCCAGCATCATCATGAATATGTTTTCGGAAATCTTCTCCTAACGTTGGAATATGAGCGTGATTTTCAATAATTGGAATTTTGATAGTGRCTCCTTCTTCCCATATATTAAGAGCTTTAATAATTTCTTGATTAGAAAATGAGATTTCTTTGTCGTATACGTTTGTAATTACATTGTTATCAATTGTATGGACATGTAAGACACATTCAGCTTCTGTATGATTGTAAATATGAGTGTGTAGCAATGTTTCTGCTGAAGGGCGTAAATCGGTTTCTAAAACAGCCTTTCCAGTTTGATCAACTAATAGAAAATCATCAGGTGTTGTTTTCGTTTTATCTCTTCCGCTTGCTGTAATAAGAAAGGTCATTGGAGTGTTACTCACTTTTATTGAAATGTTTCCACTTGTAGCAGGAAACCAGTTGCGATCCGTTAATTCTTTCTTTAATTTACTCAATTTTTCCCATTGACGAAAAAGTTGTCTCATTTTATCACCTCCAACAATTGCTGAACTTCTGTCTGTATGTCATAAAACGTTTCAAATGCTGTATAGGAAATTTGATGTTCTTGGCATTTTGTAATGAGAAAATCACGAGCGAATACTTTATCAGCAAGTTTTGCTGCTTGTAAATCTGTAATTGAATCTCCAATTACAATGTTAAAATCACCGTTTAAACTTAATTGCTGAATCAGTGTTGATTTGCAAAGACCGCATTTGTTTTTACAATGTTCATCGCAAGGATGAGGCCAGTTTACTTTAATTGTTTCCCCTGAAAAATCAGTCGTATTGCAATAAATATGATCTGGGCTGATTAGTCCTTTGAGAAGAGGATAGACGAAAAAATCCATTCCTCCTGATATAATATGAAGTGAAATCTGATTTATTTGGACAAACTGTGCAAACTCTTGGAATCCAGCCCGAATCACCGCTGTTTCTTTTATAAAAGTAGTGATGTCATCTTGTAAACTTGTAGGTAAAAGAGAAAACAATTCCCCTACACCTTCTTGAATAGAAAGTTCTTGTGATAGAATTTTTTGTTTAATCGTTTTGGCTTCTGGTGGAGCAAATTTTTCCATAATCGCAACGATATTATCATTGTTCGTAATCGTACCATCGAAGTCACAAAAAATTTGAAGACTCATAGTTTCACCCCACGTGATGGATTCCCCCATAATTGCAGTGCAGCATGTAAATCAGTGTTATCTACTTCATGCAATGGTGTTCTTTGCAAAGTGGCATCAATTGCTGCTCGAAATGCTCTTCCACCGCCTTGCRCTCCAGCTGGGTGACCATGAATACCACCACCTGCGTTAATGACAACATCCTTGCCAAAATCACGAAGGATAAACGGAACAAAACCAGGGTGAATACCAGCTGATGGAACAGGAAAGCTTCGTTTTAAAGAGTGATCTTTTTCAGTTAGTTTACTTGTAATAAGAAGAGCTTCTTTTTTTTCTAGTGCAACACTGCCGTATGGTGATGGAAATAAAGAGAAATCTGCACCAGCATAACGAAGTAGCTTTCCAAGTAGCAATGGATAAGAAAGTCCATATAATTCCGATGAAGCGTATGCGCCGCTTACAGCAGGATGTGCCATAATTGGAATCGATATATCATCATCTTCCGCAAGTGATTGCAATACATCTAATCCATACGAGAATACATTGAACAGAAGAATATCTGCACCAGCTGTGGCGGCACGTTTTGCATTTTCTTTAAGATCATATGTACGCCCTGTTAAATTCACTGCATATAAAGTCTTATGACCATATGTTTCGTATACAGACTGTAACACTTCTTTTCCAGAATGAATTCGTTTTGTGAGCGGTGTTAATGGATTTTCAAACAAAATCTCATCATCTTTTACAATATCTACACCACCAATTGCTTGATCACGGAGCTGTGTTTTTAAATATCCTATATTGCGTCCAAGCATTCCTTTGAAAATGCTCATCAGAAGTGGACGGTCGTGAATTTGTAAGAGATTTCTAATGCCCTCAATGCCAAATTTAGGGCCAGGGAAATGTTCTTTTAAGTCATCTGAAAATGTTAAATCAATCAGTTTAACTTCGCCATCTAGTGATAATTTTCCAAATGTTGTTGTCAAAATGGCTGGTAAATCAGGGCTGAAATTTAGTGATGGATAATGAATTTTAATGAGTCCACGTGTCGCTTTTTTTCCGAGATACGTATTTACATGCTCTTGTTCTTCTAATTGTTCTACATGAATGACATTGCCCTTATGTTGTTTTAATTGTTCTTGTAATAAGTGTGGTAAATGAGTCCATGAACCAATTGTTAAACCGAGAGCGATTTGTTCTGCTTTTTGGTTTAAATTATGAGAATCATCATGGATTAAATAGGTTGCTGTTATTCCGCTCATTTTTATAACCTCCTAGTTAAATAAAAAAACCTCTCAGCTAAGGAGAGGTTTTTTTACAACCAGCTCCTTATCTGTCAGCGTAATGCTGCGAGAATTAGCACCGTGCCTACAATTGTAGATCGGTTGCCGGGTTTCATCGGGCTCGTCCCTCCACCTGCTCTTGATAAGAAGTATTTAGAAATGTTTGAATTTTTACGATATCTGAATTTTGACAGAGTTTTTTTAGGATGTCAATGGTTTTTTGAAAATTTTTAATTTCTGGATTCGTTGAACAGCTTCTTGTAGTCGCTCTTCTGTATGTAATAATCCAATACGAACGTAGCCTTCGCCATGTTCGCCGAACCCGACTCCAGGTGCAACTGCTACATGTGCTTGTTCTAGTAATATATCGGCAAACTGTTCAGATGAAAAACCATCGGGAACGGGAAGCCAAGCGAAAAAAGAGCCTTTTGGTGCGACTACATTCCAGCCGATTGATTGACAAGCTGAAATAAGGGCATTTCTTCTAGATTCATAACGATCAACTAGTTCAGTTACACAAGATTGTGAACTTAATAGTGCCTCACGAGCAGCCTCTTGTACAGCGCCAAAAATGCTGACATACATATGATCTTGCAATAAATTGATTGTTTCAATTACACTTTCGTTACCGATAGCAAAGGCGATGCGCCAACCAGCCATATTAAATGTTTTTGATAATGTATAAATTTCAATGCCAACATCTTTCGCGCCATGTGCTTGTAAGAAGCTAGTTGGCTTGTTACCATCAAAACCAATTGCTCCATAAGCAAAGTCGTGAACCACTAAAATATTATTTTCATTTGCAAATGTAATTGTTTCCTCAAAGAACTCTTTTGATGCGACAGCACCAGTTGGATTGTTAGGATAATTTAAAAACATCAATTTCGCTTGTTTGGCAATAGTATCATCGATTTTAGTGTAATCTGGTAAGAAATCATTTTCTGGTAATAACGGCATCGTTTCAAATTTTGCTTTTGCTAAAGCGACACCTGATAAATAGTCAGGATATCCTGGATCGGGTACAAGAATTGGATCACCAGGATTTGTAAAACAAATCGGTAATTCAACAATCCCTGCTTTTCCGCCAAATAAAACAGCAACTTCTGTTTTAGGGTTTACTTTGACTCCATATTCACGTTCATAGAACGTTGCAACGGCTGTTTTTAAGTTTTCATGTCCGCGAAATGGCGGATATTTATGATGAATTGCTTTTTCTGCTGCACGTTGTAAAGCTGTTACGATATGCGGCGGTGTTGGTTGATCTGGATTGCCTTGCCCTAGATTGATAACATCGTGACCTGCTTCAACCACTTGGTTAACTTTTGCAACAAGTGAAGCGAAAAACTGTGTTGGTAAGGATGTTAAAATCTCGGAAGGTTGAAAATATTTCATACTTTCCACCTCTTTTGAAAGTTGTTACAATTCTAGTGACAAATGATATAACCTTTCCAAGTTTTTGTAAAGAAAAAATAATTGAAAATGGGGCGGATAAAATGAAAGTCGCATGTATTCAAATGGATATTGCTTTTGGTGATGTGAGCACAAATATTGAAAATGCAAAGAAAAAAATAGAAGAAGCGATGCAAAGAAAACCAGACGTTATTGTATTACCAGAACTTTGGACGACTGGTTATGATTTAAAACGACTTCCTGAAATTGCAGATGAAGGAGGAATACAAACGAAAGAACTTCTATCAGAATGGGCGAAGCAATTTGCGGTGAATATTGTTGGGGGTTCTGTTGCAAAGCAAACAAAACAAGGTGTTACGAATACGATGTATGTTGTGAATCGCGAAGGTGAAGTGCAAAATGAATATAGTAAAGTACATTTGTTCCAGTTAATGGACGAACATAAGTATTTAATAGCTGGTGATGGAACTGGTGAGTTCACGTTAGATGATGTGCAGTGCGGGGGGACAATTTGTTACGATATTCGTTTTCCGGAATGGATGCGTGTTCATACTGTAAGAGGGGCAAATGTATTATTCGTTGTAGCAGAATGGCCGCTTGTTCGCTTAGCTCATTGGCGTTTACTTCTTCAAGCGAGAGCGGTAGAAAATCAATGTTATGTGGTTGCATGTAATAGAGCAGGAGAGGACCCGAATAATGTGTTTGCTGGACATTCTCTTATTGTTGATCCATGGGGAGAAATTGTAGTAGAAGCAGGAGAAGAAGAATCTATTTTACATGGGAAGCTAAATTTAGAAAAAGTTAAGGAGGTGCGTAAGGGAATTCCTGTCTTTACTGATCGACGTCCAGAATTATATAAATAAAAAATATTGACAAATGATTTTTATTCTTGTTATAGTCTGTAGCAGAAAGTTAAAAATTCAAATAAATCATGCAACTCTTATCAAGAGCAGGTGGAGGGATTTGGCCCGATGAAACCCAGCAACCGACCGTAATACCATTGTGAGATGGGGCGTTTATGCGCCAAAAAGGCACGGTGCTAATTCCAGCAGAAAGGATAGCTTTCTGACAGATAAGAGGGGAGAAGCTGAACTTCAAACCTCTTTCTTCATGGAAAGAGGTTTTTCTTATGATGAAAAACCTCTGAATTAAAAAAGGGGGATAAGAAAATGGGATATCGTTCATTAACAGAAGAAACAGCAGTTCAATATGTAAAAGAGCATGGATACTTTGAGAAAAAAGCAAAGGTAACTTGTCATGAAATAGGAGATGGAAATTTAAATTATGTATTTAGGCTCCATGATGGAGAACGAGGTATTATCGTAAAACAGGCTCTTCCATATGCAAAAGTCGTTGGAGAAAGCTGGCCACTTTCGTTAAGAAGAGCCACAATTGAAAGTCAAGCATTACAAGTTTTTGCAAAATATGTACCAGAATATGTTCCGAAAGTATATGGTCATGATGAAGAGTTAGCTGTGACAGTAATGGAAGATTTGTCAACTCTTACAATTACTCGTAAAGGATTGAGTGAAGGGGAAGACTATCCGCCTATGGGTAGGGGCGGTCAGTTCCTTTTTTAGCCCCATACCATATGAAAATAGAAGGAGAAAATGAGTGGAGAACTTCTTTTGTTTTCATAACTGCGACTTATATGTCGGAAAATTAAAAGGGGTATATATAATATACAGTGGCTTGTTTTTTATTGCCCAATTTCCTTTCTTTTGCTTATTTATTTAAAAGAAAGGAGGGGAAATAGATGGGGGAATGGATATCTATGATCGGTAATGTTGGATTTCCAATTGTTGTGACATTATATTTACTGCATCGTATTGAAAGTAAATTAGATGGTGTAATTGTTGCAATTGAGAAATTACCACAACAGATGACAAGGTATGAAGCTCCGCACGAAACAAAATGACAAAAGGCTTTGCTCTCAATGAGCAAAGCCTTTTGTAACAAAGATTATTGCGTCGTATAACCCCCATCAATAACAACTGCTTGGCCGGTTATTCCTTTTGCTTTTTCACTTGCTAAAAATAAAGCATAATCGGCAATTTCCTGAACAGCTAGCAATCGTTTTTGAGGTACGAGGGGATAGATGACATCCTCTAATACTCTTTCTAGTGGAACGTTTCGTGTTGTCGCTAAATCTTGGAGTTGATTCCTGACAAGAGGCGTATCAACATAGCCTGGGCAAAGAGCATTTACAGTAATGCCGTGTACAGCTCCTTCTAAGGCAGCAACTTTTGTTAAACCAATCACACCGTGTTTGGCACTATTATAGGCAGCCTTTCCAGCAAATCCGACAAGACCGTTAATAGATGCAATATTAATAATTCGTCCATACTTTTGTTTTTTCATAATTGGAAACGCATGTTTTATTGCAATGAACGGCGCAATTTGCATGATTTGAATAAGAAGTTCAAACTTATCGGTTGGAAATTCTTCAATTGGTGAGACGTGTTGCATACCAGCATTATTTATTAACACATCAATTGAGCCGAAATTAGTAATAGTTTCAGAAATAGCTTCGGATATTTCTTGCTCAGATGTAACATCACATCTTAGACCGATTGCCTCATATCCTTCCTTGCGCAACTGTTCAGCAGCTTCCTTTGCACGATCTTCAAGGCGATCACTAATGACCACTTGTGCTCCTTCTTTTGCAAATACATTTCCCATTTCATAACCAATACCACTTGCAGCACCTGTTAAAAAGACAACACGATTTGTAACCACAATGAAAAACACCCCTTTATATAGAATTTATCCTATTGCTCTATTTAGAGGAGGTGTAACGAAAATCCTGCAAAGATTTTGGGGGAAATGTGGTTATCTATTTTGCATAACAGGATAGAGGAAGGATTTGGATCATGTCGACAAGTCAAATGCTGAAAGGGAGGGGGAGGCGCAAGTGATGATATCAACAGAAGCGCAGAATTTTTTGTTAAATATGAGAATCTTTTTGGCGGCAAAGGGTGTCAAAAAAAGTGATATCGAGAGTTTTTTAGAAGATGCAGAACTACACTTAATWGAAGGTGAGAATGATGGGAAAAGTGTAGAGGATATTTTCGGAAGCTCACCGAAAGTATATGTAAATGAGCTTGTTCGGATAGGGGTTATAAAATTAGCTATTTTATTTGTTCTTGTAATGATTCATACAAAATTAGAGACAAGAAAAGTGAATATATAGGATCGCCCTTTCTTTGTGGCTGGTATTGGGCATATAGACTGGAATATTTTATTTTAAACAGTAACGAATGGGTTACTGTTTTTCTTTGTGTAATAAAGAACTTTGTAAAGATAATGCTCGCTGTTCTTTTGTTAATAAAGAATCAATGTGTACTTGATCAGGACGAGGTACGATTGGATACATGAGGTTTGTGGAAGAAGGGTGATGTTCAGAGCCGGTTTGCGAGTGAGGGTCAGCATGTGTAAGTTTCCCTTCTATACGTCGTGTGAATAAAATATGACCAATTTCATGAGCAAGCGTATATATATTTTTCATAGGAGAAGCGGCGTTAGTAAGGATGATATAACCTGTGAGGATTTGGTTTATAACAAATGAATAGGCACATGCAATTACGGACTGCTCTTTAAAATAATCGCTTCCAATATAACAAATATAAATATCACAATTTGGAACTTGTGATGAGCAAGTGTTAAAAAAAGAAGAAACTTTTGGTTGGATTTGGATAGAATCAATATAACTAATTTCACCATCGTGAAATCTAAATGATTCATTTAGTATAATAACGTCTTTAATTTGAAATGAAATTGGCTGCCATATTGATTCGGCGACTGCTAAGTCTTTTGCAATACGGTCGTCTGTAATATCGGAGCCTGGAGTAATGCAAATACATATATTTACGTATGGATCCATTAGAAACACCTCAAATGGAAAACAGTCTATTGCTATACTGTATGTGACGGGAAAGTACTATGTATGGATATAAACCCTATAAAGGGATGTATTTTAATAAATTGAAAAAAATCCAATATGTATATAAATTGAGAGAAGGTACATTGGTGTAATTTGTTTATTGATAACTGTTTTTTTGACTGACAAGCAAAATATAGATTAATGCCGAGCGGAATATAAGAATGAGTAAAAGAAGTCGGAAAATATTCATAGTTTAATTACATTATATGTTATTTATTCTGCTATAGTAAAAGAAAAGGGGGAGAATGTATGTATACATTAAAAATTGTATCAGACCGAGAAGCTGTTTACCAGTTTGCAAGTTATGTAAAGGTGGTTCAAGGGGTGAAGGATGTATATGTGGAAGTTGGAGAGTCTTTATATGAACATCCACTTATGAAATTTTATGTACAGGTAACGATTGAAGAGACATATGAACAGCAAAAAACATTACAAGAAATCGCTCGGTTAGTAGAATTAGGGCGCTTTACATACGTTCATTATCGAAATGAAGAGATTGAAAAAGCATTTGAAGCAGTTAAATATGAAAGTTTTCGAAAATAAATGTAATGAAAAGGGAGCGAATGCTTCCTTTTTTGTTAGTAGGAATATTTTTTTACATCACACAAAAAAACAAGGAATTTTGCTATGATAAGGAAGGAGAGGAAAGGAGAGTTTATATAATGGGGTATATTGAAGAATTACGAAAATCAGTCGGTACAAGGCCGCTCATTCTTGTAGGAGCAGCTGTGATTATTTTAAACGAAAAACAAGAGGTATTGCTTCAATATCGTTCGGATACATATGATTGGGGTGTACCAGGTGGCGCGATGGAACTAGGAGAAACAACGGAAGAAACGGCTCGACGAGAGCTATTTGAAGAAACTGGGTTAGAAGCGAAGATGTTGCAGTTTCTTGGTGTTCTTTCTGGGAAAGATGTATATTATCGTTATCCAAATGGGGATGAAATTTATAATGTGATTCATCTGTATCAGGCGCATCATGTGAGTGGAGAAATAGAGCTTGATGAAGAAGGATTGGATCTCAAGTATTTTCCTGCTGAAAAGTTGCCAAATTTAAATAAAACAACAGAGAAAATTTTACAAAAATTTTTATATGCGTTAACAGAATAGAAGGGAATATTCCTTCTATTTTTATTATATTAAATATTTTGATTTTTTAGTATGTTCGTAGTATGATAAATATAGATATACATCTTATGCTATTCCATCCAAAAACTTACTAGGGTACATAAGAGAGGGGCAAGTGCAAGATGCATAATGTTGTCATTACAGCTGCAGTTCGTTCGCCAATTGGAACTTTTGGAGGAGCGCTAAAAAATGTAACGCCAGTAGAATTAGCTGTTCCTGTACTTCAGGAAGCTGTAAAAAGAGGCGGAGTGGAACCACATGAAGTTGATGAAGTGATTTTAGGTCATTGTATTCAAAGAACCGATGAGGCAAATACAGCGCGAACAGCTGCATTAGCAGCAGGATTTCCAGATACGGTTACAGGTTATACGATCCAGCGTCAATGTTCTTCAGGTATGCAAGCGATTATGTCAGCGGCAATGCAAATACAATTAGGCGTAAGTGAAGTTGTTGTTGCAGGTGGAGTAGAAGTGATGAGCTCAAGCCCTTATGTATTGAAACAGCACCGCTGGGGACAACGTCTTCAGCACGGAGAAATTCGTGATACGGTGTGGGAAGTTTTAGAAGATCCGTTGCATCATATTATGATGGGCGAAACAGCGGAAAATTTAGTTGAACAATATGAAATTACAAGGGAGGAACAAGATGAAGTTGCGCTGCGTAGCCATCAATTAGCGCTTCAGGCAATTGAATCAGGCTATTTTGATGAGCAAATTGTTCCTATTACAATAAAAGAGCGTAGAAAAGAAGTAGTATTTTCAAAAGATGAACATCCACGTGCAGATATTACAGCAGAAAAATTGGCGGGGCTAAAGCCAGCATTTCGTAAAGGTGGATCAGTAACTGCAGGGAATTCCTCGGGTATTAATGATGGAAGTGCAGTTTTAGTATTAATGAGTGAAGAAAAGGCTAAGGAGAAAGGCTTACAACCATTAGCTAGAATTGTTGGTTATTCTGTAGCTGGGGTAGATCCGAAGATTATGGGGATTGGTCCAGCACCAGCAATTCGTAAAGGTTTAGAGAAAGTAAATTGGTCATTAGAAGATGCTGATTTATTGGAAATCAATGAAGCCTTTGCTGCACAATACTTAGCGGTTGAGAAGGAACTTGGCTTAAATCGTGAGAAAGTAAATGTCAACGGAAGTGGTGTTGGACTTGGACATCCAATTGGTTGCACAGGTGCACGTATTACGGTAAGTTTAATTCACGAATTAAAAAGACGAGGTTTAGAAAAAGGAATTGCATCTCTTTGTGTCGGTGGTGGCATTGGGGTAGCGTTATTTATAGAAGCACTATAAAAAAGAAGGAGCAGCGAGCTGCTTCYTCTTTTTTTTGTATCGACGAGTAATATTACCTTTTGCTTTATGATTGGAACAAATGATGAAACAAGCGATCTCGATTCTCAAAAAAGAGTTTCATCGTTTGATAATGCTCAGTTTCCTCTAGGATTGCTTCTGTGATTCCTTCTTGTGAGAAAGAATATATATTGGACTCTGGATAAGCCATCAAAATAGGAGAGTGAGTTGCGATAATGAATTGTGATCCTTTCTCTGCTAATTCATGCATACGAATGAGCAGAGAAAGCTGCCTCATTGGAGATAAAGCTGCTTCAGGCTCGTCTAAAATATATAAGCTTTGTCCTGCAAAACGGTTCATAAATAAAGAAAAAAATGATTCACCATGTGATTGATTGTGTAAGGAAATACCACCATATGAATCAATAACCTTACCTCCCAAAAATTGTTCAGAATCAATTTCATCGATAGAAAAAAGCCTATATACGTGGTTATAAAAAGTTCTAATAGAATAAGGAGGAAGACAAATATTAGGGACAAAATGATATCACTTCTATTTCCTAAGTATTACATTTGGATTGTGTCATGTAAGTTGTAGATATTCCAATGTCAAAATAAGTATTGCATATCAAGAATCGATATCGTTATGATAGAGGGTGTCTTACATAGAAATATTTTTTTAGTTTCAGAAGGGAGTAACATATGCTGTTTACATTTGCGCATCCTGCTGCTGTCATTCCTTTTTGCAAGAAACAACGATATGTTTCAGTAACAGCGCTAGTATTAGGAAGTATGGTACCCGATTTTGAATATTTTTTGCATTTTCGACCATACGGTGTCACTGGACATACATTTAGGGTTCTTTTATTTGAACTTGCCGCTCGTTTTTAGTCTGGCGTATATGTATCACTATATTTTAAAACGACCATTTATAAAGCATTTACCCCGACCGTTTTCAGTCTACTATCGTTATGTAGCATCTATTCCATGGAGGCTTACTCCAGGGAAAGAAATTTTTGTTTTTCTCTATTCTGCATGATTCGGTATGCTTACACATGTCGTTTGGGATGCGTTTACCCATAAGACGGGTTATTTTTTTATGAATTTACCATCTCTACAACAACGTATATATTCCATGCCGATATATAAATTCATGCAGCACGGGAGTACATGTCTTGTTTTTTTGCTGCTTATATATGTTGTTCTATGGAAACATCGAGATTTTCAAACAAAAGTAAATATAGTTTCAGCAAGAGAGAAAAGGAAATGTTGGGGATGGCCGATGATTAAGGCGTTAGTAGTGTTTACTATGCACGCGTTGCTAGACCCCTATTTTCAAATTTTACAAATAGGGAGTATAATAGTTTCTGGATTTACAAGTGTTTTTTGTGGTCTATTCATTGTTTCCGCAATATACGAAACAAGAGAAGAATCGAGTTAGTATGAATGAGAGTGTTAGGAGTAAGATGATGAAAGTATGGAAAAGTGTTTGTATTTTATGTAGTTCTATCGTTTTGCTAAGCGGTTGTTTTCAAAAGGAAGAAAAAAAAGAAGTAAAGAAAGAATCTATTCCAGAAACAACTGAATACGGTGGCAAGGAATTAAAGAAAGTTGGACAAGTTGTAAAAGAAAAAGGATGGGGAACATTTAAATTAGAAAAGTTAAAACATGTTAATCAAACGTTTGAAGTAGCTCCAATGAAAATTCATGTACAAGATGTAAAGGTTATTGCATTATCACAAATGAGTCAAGATGCAAAAGATACATTGAAAGTATATACAGCATTAAGTCCAGAAGAAGTGCAGCGTAGACTTGGAGACAAAGTCAATCGAGAAGATGCTGAGTTGTACGCTTCGTTAAGTGGAAAAGACATTGGAGATAAAGTGCGTTATGTTGAAATTACATATAAGGTAGAAAATAGTGGAGATAAAGACATGCAGTTTTTCTCTATGAATGATATTACTATTAATGAAACGCAGCAATTTAATGTCCCAAAACAAAACTTTTTATATGAGGAGGATACGCTTGTAGGTACAAAAAGTGTTACAAGAGAAGAGTATAAACCAGGCGAGACGAGGGAAGGGATAATTGGATTAATACTCGAGGATGAGAAAAAAGAGATTAATCAAATCTCATTTACAACAGATGTTCTTGCAACGGGTGATACACATGAAACGGTTACAGAACCGCAAACATTTAACATCTCACTGTCTAAGTGAGATGTTTTTTGTATAGAAAAAGAACAGGAAATTTGTCAAATCAAAGCGAATGTATTATAAAGTGCAAAGGGGGAAGAAAAATGGAAAAAAGATGTTACGAATGCGGTAGTAAGGAGATAGAAAAAGGAACGATAGCACCAGACCAAAAAGGTTATCTTACTTTATTTGCACAGGCAGTCGCAGAGGTAGAAATTTGTAAAAAATGCGGTACTGTTATCGCGATAACAGGGGAACATCCAAGTTATAAAAATCAGCAAATGGACTGAAAAAATATACTATTTTTGGTTCTTGAAATAAACAGCCGTTATTAGGCGTTTGCTGACTGTTTGTTTTGCTCATTTAAATAGGTTTCTACGGTTTGTAATTGTTCAGAAATTCGAAATGCTTCTTTTTGTTCCTGAAATTGTTTCTCATTATAAGGACCAAAACGACGATTGTTGTTCATATCAATAATCCAGTAATGTTCGCTCCGTTTATTTGTAATACTAGATTCTGGGTTATTGGGATCGGATTTTTCTTCAATTTGTTTTGCAATAATATATATATCGTCCCAGGCAATTTCTACAATTTTAGCTGGGACATATTGTGTAGCATATACAGCGTCTTGTTTTGGAAAAAGTTCAAATGCATTTCCGGAAGTATTTATTAGTTCATATTCTTCATTGATGGTGTAAGCTGAATGGCTAGAGTTTGCTGTGCAACCAGTCAAAAGTATAATGGCAATTACGGTCATCAATCGCTTCAATATGAGACCCTCCTTATAAAATGCTTGTGGTAAACATATTGTACAAGAAAAGGAAAAGAAACGCCAATATATGAGTTGTTTACAATGGTTTTTAGAAATGGTACGATGAGACAGGTAAAGAAGGATACAAAGGAGTCGACATAAAATGAAGTTAAAGATGCATCGTCCAGCGGTAGTAATGAATCGCATAGGTGCTTCCATTATCGATATGTTTTTAATCTCGGTTATGTACGGTGCTGTTGTGGCAGTTGTAACGGGGAATTATGGAGCCATTTTCAATCGTTTTAATATAAGCTTAGGTGATTATCGATATGATCTTGCGCTTGTTTTTATATTAATGGCTATCTATTTTATTTTTGTTCCATTTATATGGAATGGCTGTACAATTGGTAAAAAAATAACCCGAACAAGACTTGTATCATTAACAAGTGAAAAGTTAACAATTCAAAGGCTAACAGTACGGTTCTTTGTATTGTTATTACCAAACATATTGTTGCTTGGAATTCCATCTATCTGTAACGTATATATGATGTTGTTCCGTCACGATAATTGTGGGTTCCATGACTTAATTATGAAAACGAAAGTGATGAGTCTCGTTTAAAGAATACTAGGATAGAATGATAAAGAGTTATATTTAGGACGTATTAAAAAAATATATGTACCCTTAAATTTTTACAAAGTTCGATAAATTTAATTGGTATAATGGAGTTCATATAGGGCGGACATCTCCTATAGAGTACCCTCCATATTGATGTAGGATGTGTTAGAAAGTAAGCAAAAGCAAACTTTTAACATATCCTATTTTTTTGTTAATTAGATTGAAAATTAACAAAATGATATAATGAATGAAATAAGTGTGTTATATAACAAGGGGGACGAAATGACAGAAAGTAGCTTAATTTTTGGGAGGATACTTATTTTTATCGGTCTAGCTTTTGATCAATACAATAATAAGAAAAAAGGGAAAACAAATAAGTGAACGTTTACAAATGGGAGTGTTGGCTTTTCCTGCTTGCAGAGCTACGGGCGAAAGGAGTATACTGAATGACGGTAAGACTTACAAAAGGGGTAATGACGATGAAGCTTGCAGGAAAAGTTGCCGTTGTAACTGGCGGTGGCATCGGTATTGGACGTAGTACAGCTCTTTTGTTGGCAGAACAAGGTGCAAAAGTAATTGTGACGGATATTGATCAGGAAAATGGACAAGCCACGGCGGAGGAAATTATAGGTTTAGGTGGTGAAGCACTTTTTGTTACCCATGATATGGCGAAACAAGGAGATTGGCAACGTGTCATTGAAGTTGCTATTGACGCTTATAATCGTATTGATGTGCTCTTTAATAATGCGGGGTTATATAAAAT
>NZ_JBFTMC010000100.1:0-15900 GCF_056396765.1 Bacillus sp. 05T22 | reverse complement strand
GTGTTTTTTTGTATAGTTTGGAATAGAAGAAGAAAATAGTCTTTAATCATATATATGGCTTTATACTCACTAAGCTCTCGTTTTTTCTTCATGAGGAGCAATTGTCGCATTTGAAACATGATAGAAGAACAGAGTAGAATGGCAATCAATTGACCATATAAATGGCACTCCAATCGTTCCGGTTTTATCTTTTTACAATGATGAATTTGAAAGAATGACTTCCACGTTTTAAATAAAATTTCGATTTGCCAACGTAAAGAATACCAATCATGTACTTGTCCCGTCGGGACAATATCTGTAGGGGTGTTTGTCATATATACATTGATACCACTGAGTCGTTTACTACGAGGAGAATACTTCATTCCTTTCTTTTTTTCTCTTACAGTTTGATCTTGTAATCGTTTTTGTTGTTGTTCTTTTGTTAGCCGATGAACAATCACGCGGGTTGGTACTTTATCAGTCATTCCTACAAAAGTATCGAATATTTCACATGTTTGTCCTGGCTGAAGGGAGTTCATTAAGGCCTCCATATTTATCTGTATATACTCTGTCCCTTTTTTGATTCTTCCATCTTGAAAATAATCAGGGGTGGAATTTTTTTGATAAATACGTGTATTTGACTTGATACGAGAGATATAGTAAGCCTTTTTATCTTGTATATATTGAAGGTCTTTCAAATGAAAATACCCTAAATCTCGAATACATAAATCATTCGCTGCTACAGTTGGGACACACAGAGAACCGTAGGTCCGATCATGTTGTTTCCCTGGACCTGTATGAATATGTAGGAACTGTCCACTTAATAAATCATATTCAAGCTGAATCTTCACCCCCGCAGTATGGCTGCATCCTCCTGCACCTGGATAAACAGATGAAAATACATCGGGAAGTTGAAATGCAGTTGAATCTAAAATACGGATACGTTTGAAAATAGAAGTGTATGGAGAAGAAATCAGCTTAGTTGAAGATAACTTTTGGTTGAGAAGTTCGGCTAACAATTGTTGTAGAAATTGCACGGCTGTGGCATTAAATCGTTGATTCAGTCCTTCCGGACTGATAAGTACTTCTGTTGATGCTTCTAAACAGCTACATAACTGAGTTAAAGAGGTTTTAGCGACATTTTGACTCATCCATATACATAAAGCCACTAAATCTTTTGCTTGGTACTTACTTGTTCGTTGCACAAAACCAACGTCTCTAGCAAGATTTCGTAAGATATTTGGAGATAAGAAGCTTTGAACTTCTTGAGCAAATAGTTGTAATTCATCAGATACAGAAATAGACATATAAAAACGCCATCCTTTCCTATGATTCTACAGAAAGAATAACGTTTTTTTCGTTTTATAGATACAATTTCTCTTTAGCTCGATGAGTATGCGGCAGGCTCACAGGTAAAAGAAATATAAAAAGCGTGGAAAAATGTCGAAAAATACAAAATATTATTGAATATACTTTAATAGTATTATATCATAAAGATTGTTAATGTTATAAATTATGTAATTTCAACTAAAAAAAGTAATTAGAACAATTATTTGCGAAAAATTTTATTTCCTAACAATTGACGAATTCAGAAATGCTTTTGACGTAGTAAAAGGCTGTGGTTTTGAAGTTTGGTTAAATAACTACTTCTACACTGTAGTTGGTGGTATTTGCAAAGATAGTACACCAGGTGAATAAGTAGAGTGCTAATTAAACTTAAATATACTATAAAACAACAGGTATCTATTACTTTTTCATTAAGAAGAAAGTAATAGATACCTGTTGTTGTCTAAATACTAATATAGGGAGATTTTTATGGGGATTATAGAAGTTAAGAATTTAGAGAAATCATTTATCATTGAAAAGAAAATGATAAACATCCTGAAAGGGGTAAATCTTGAAGTAAAGCAAGGTGAATTCCTATGTATAATGGGTGCGAGTGGTTCAGGTAAAACTACTCTGTTGCAATTACTCGGAGGGATAGATACAACTACAATGGGAGAAATTAAAATAGGGAATACAGAAATCTCAATGATGAATGAAAAAGAATTGGCACTGTTTCGAAGAAGAAAAATAGGGTTCATTTTTCAGCAGTTTAACTTAATACCGATATTTAATGCGGAAGAAAATGTTACCCTTCCTTTATTATTAGATAATGTCGAACAACAAAAAGCCACAAATCAAGCAAAAAAACTTTTGAAAATTGTTGGCTTAGAAGGAAAGGAGGAAAATCTTCCTTCTCAGCTTTCTGGAGGTCAACAACAACGAGTAGCGATTGCTAGAGCTTTTGCTAATGATCCTGAAATTATATTAGCAGATGAACCGACAGGAGCATTGGATTCTGAAAACAGTAAAAATATAATTACTGTACTTAGGAATGCTTGTGATGACTTAAATCAAACGGCAGTTGTAGTAACACATGATCCTTTTGTAGCAGCTCATGCGGACAGAGTTGTTTTTCTATTGGATGGTTTAATAATTCATGAATACGAGGAAACTAACGAAAATATTTCAGAAAAAGTTAAGCGTATTCAAGAAATAATGAACAAACACTTTCAATAGAACGGGAGGTTTTGAAAATGTGGATTTTTAAATATGCTATAAAATCAATTAAGGAAAATCGATTAAGAACATCACTTATTGCCCTTGGTACAGCTTTAGGTGTTATGTTAGCCACAATGTTGTTACTAGGCAATAATTCTGTCGAAGAAACAGTAAGACAGCAAGTTAAGAACAATTACGGTGACTACAATTTGCAATTCGGTTATATGAAAAATGATCAATATTTAGATGACAAAGAAGTAGATCAAATAAAAAATATTAAAAACCTTAAAACTGTATCAAAGGTATTAATACCATATGTAATACCTAATAAACCGGAAATTTCAAACCAACCGGCGTATTGGGGAGTCGAACCAAATTCACCTGAAATTCGTGCTTATAAGATTGATCAAGGGAGATATCCAGAAAAAGGGGCAGAAGTTGCGATTACAAAGTCCTATGTAGAGAAAAATGGGATTAAATTAGGTGAAAAAATTGAAATGCCTTTTCCACCTTTTAATAAAAAAACAGTAACAGTAGTTGGTATTATTAATCCGCCAACAATGTCTGCAATGAAGCAAACTGCATTCTTTCCTATTGATTGGCTACAAAATGAAATGAATTTGAAAAATAAATATAATTTAGTGCAAATAAAAACGGCTAATGCTAATGAAAAAGCCTTTTTAGTTTCGGAAATAAAAAGTGTGTTAAATGGTGTGAAAATTGATCAACGCTTATATGTTGATAAAGCATTTGAACGTTTAAATGTAATGAAGCCTTTAATCTGGGGGCTAGGTGGGGTAGCTCTATTTGTTGTAGCTCTTTTAGTCATGGGAAGCTTTTTCTTATCTGTACGTGATCGTCTTAAACAGTGGGCATTACTACGTGCCCTAGGAAGTGGATCTGTTCAAATAATAGGTGTAGTCCTACTTGAATCCTTAATAATTGGTAGTATTGGTTCCTTAATAGGAGTCACAATGGGTACTTTATTATATCGTTTAGTATCAGGATTAATTAATAGGTGGATAGGAGGGGCAACTGTTGATAGTGAGACTTTTATAATCTCCTGGGGCTTATTAATATCAACTTTTATTGTAGGAATTATGATGTCAATTATAGGGTCTATTATTCCAGCAATGTCTATAAGGAAAATTCCACCAGTAGAAGCTTTTAGACCTGTGATTTTGTCTGTCAATAAAAAGGAAAAGAAAATAAGTATAATTAGTTTCTTTGTAGCAGTAGTTGGTATTATCATTGGAACTTGTGCAACGTTTTTAGAGAAGCTAATTAATATAAATATTGGACCTATCGGAGCATTTTTATTTGTAATAGGATTATTGTTTGCTATACCGTTTATCATTAGAATTATTACACCAATAATCACTAAACCTTTTCAACGCGTCTTTCGTATAGAAACTTCCATAAGTAGCCGGAACGTGGTACGTAATAGACAAAAAGCAGCGATTTCAGTTGCAATATTGTCTTTTGGATTTATGTTAGCGTTGGTAGGAAATATGTATATGAATTCAATGCAGGAAGGTATGAGGCAAGGGATTAAGAAAAGCATGCCAGCTGACTTATCTATTCGTGTACCAATGTTAGGTCGAGCAAATGAACAAATTCCTTTTGAGTGGTTAGAAAGAATAAACCAAATTAAAGGTGTACAGAATACAGCGGCTATTGCAACAGATACAAAATCTAAATTAGTTGATTACGATTTTAAAAAATCTGATTCAGAATGGTATGACTTTGTGCGGAAAAATAATATTAATCCCGAAAGAATGGAAGTCTCTGGTATAGATTCAACTGTGTTTAACCAGATAAAAAAAATAAAAGTAGTATCAGGAAAAAGTTTAGAGGAACCTCTTAAAAACGGTGAAGGGGTTATTTCAAAGAGGACTGCCGATTACTTAGGAATAAAATTGAATGATAAAATTAAGGTTCAATCACAGGGGCATGAACCACAGCTTATTAAGATCGTGTCTATATTGGAAAAAAATTTACAAATGGGTACCATGGGGGTACTAGTTAATGAGGAATGGGCAAAAAAGAACTTCCAAATAACAGGTTATGAATCTATAGAAATAATAGTAGATTCTCATAAGAATATTAATGAAATACAACAGAAAGTTAACCAAGTTATGAAGAATGGAACTAATATAGAACTTATTAATAGTACAGATTTATTAAAGGAACAGCTAACATTGTTAAATCAAATGTTACTATTGATTCGGTTATTAGTTGGTATTATTTTTGTGATTTCTGGTATTGGTTTAATGAATGCAATTATAGCAAGTATATATGAACGTCGTGCTGAAATAAGTATGATTCGAGCTGTTGGTGCAATTCCCGGACAAATGAAAAAAATTATTTGGTTAGAGGGTACTTTTTTAGGATTAATAGCAAGCATTATTGCAGCGTTTGGTGGTATTATATTTAGTTATATTGTGTTACCTAGTTTGGATTTAAAGATAGTAGATATTCCTTACTTACAAATACTATCTTTAGTCGTGGTTAGTATATTATTGGGAACATGTGCAGGATTTATCGCTGCATATCAAATTAGAAAGTTTAAATTACATGATACATTAAAGGAATTATCATCTTAATTTAAACTTATTAGAATGAGTTTTAAATAACTTTAATAACCTCCTACCAAATCAACAGGTAGGAGGTTATTGTCTTTTGGAGGACAAAATTAAACAAGACTATTATTTCTGCACTACACACCAATAGCCAAAGGTATCGATAGATATGAAGGGAGTAGATGTTGTATATGTGTTTATTTATGAGAAAATAGCAAGACCAGTATTAATGGTTAAAAATGAACGTTCAACTTAGCCTTTACCATATGTCCATTAACTTAAGAAATTAGTTATTCCCAAAACGATAAAAATGAATGTCGGTTCTATAAAAAACACAAATTTTTCGTTTAGGGGGTACTTTAAAAAATTAGGTTGATGGCAATGTGGCAGCATCCCTTAAATAGCTTCGAAGAACTCTATTCTAAAAAATACATCTATATTTTACCGGTGATGATAAGTTAATTAAAGTTGATGGATAGCCAAACTCCATTGAAGCATCTATAAATTCTTCTAAATGTTGCACCGATTCAGTGACTATTTTCACCAAATAACTATATTGTCCGGCTAATCTGTGGCACTCAAAGACCATGGGATTTTCTTTACAAAAATTTCTGAATTGTTGACATTTTTTTGATTCAAACAAAACAAAAGCTGTTACATTCTTATTTAACTTCTCTGGATTTATAACTGCCCTATAGGCTGTAATAATATTTTTATCCTCTAATTTTTTTACTCTTTCTTTTACAGCAGGTGTTGATAAGTTCACCATTTTTCCTAGTTCAGTCATAGATATACGTCCATCTTCTTGAAGAATATGTAAAATTTTTCGATCAATATGGTCCATTCTAAACATCCCCTTTTTATTTAAAGCAAAACGCCTATAATGAATAAATTTTTTAAGTCTTTTGGATGAAACAGCTAATAATTTGTATTTAAACAAGATTATATTATATTTATAATTTTATGTATATAATGAAAAAAATGTTATTGGAGGAATAAAAATGGGACTTGAGATGAGGAAATGTTGTGAGAAATGTAATAATAAGATTGAAGAGCAATCTTTGGCTTTTATTTGCACACATGAATGTACATTTTGTGAGGAGTGTACAAAATTAATGAATTATGTATGTCCTAATTGTCAAGGAGAACTTGTCAAAAGACCTAGGCCCCTATCTAGTAGTGTCTGCTCTCTTAACATGTAACAACACTACTTATTAGGTTCGTAACGAAATAGGTTCAAAAGATAAAAGGGGGCGATATTATGATTACTAGAATGAAGAAAGATATGGAGAACATATATATAAATTATAGCATAAAGGAGTTTTTATATTGAACCAAGCTTTGCTTATTATTGATGTCCAACAAGAATTAGTTGATGATAATAACGAAACTAAAAATGTGCTTAATAAAGAAGCATTGTTAGATAATATTAATTTGGTTATTAATAAAGCACTAGAATCACATGCTTTGATTATCTTTGTGAGGGATAAAGATGTTGCTGATGGCAAAGGTACAGGTTTTCAAATACACCAGACAGTAAAAGTGCCAACCAATGCAAAAATATTTGATAAAGTAGCTACAAATGCGTTTTATGGTACACTATTAATGGATTTTTTAAAGGAAAACGAGATCGAACATCTTGTTATCATGGGATGTAAAACAGAACACTGTATTGACACAGCAGTTAGAACTGCAACGGTGCATCATTTTGATGTTACTTTAGTTGGGGATGGTCATTCAACGACAGATTCTTCAATCCTATCTGCTGAAAAGATAATAAGTCATCATAATGAAATACTTCATGGTCATTACAATGTTGACAATTTTTCTGTTGTTCGGGCCAGCCGAGAGGATTTGTTTCAACCAATTCATAACAATTACCGATAAATCACTATTTACCCTGTTAAATTGAGAGCCTCAAAAAATTATTGATCTACAGCAATCAGGCGTGATTGTGGAATAACCCAAACCATATTTAAACGAATGTGTGTTATTATATTTTTAATATGGAATTATATCACACCAGAAACTAAAAAAGTTTATTTTAACCCCGTTCTAAAATTGGAACGGGGTTATGCGTATTTAAGACATTAAAATAATATCAAATACATTTCTTTTAATTGTACATTTAATGGTTTATTTCTTAGATAGAAATTTCGTTTTGGGGACACTTCAAAATATTAGCTTGATGGGCATGGGTTCAAGCAGCTTAAAGTATTTTTATTATTTCCACTGTCTACTTGACAGGGAACTGTTCACATGCGGCTGAACCCCATACCCATCAAGCTAGTGAAAAGAAACACCCCAAAACGAAAATTTTATCTCTTCATAGTTGTCTATGGAAATCCAGTTCATTTGTTGTTTTAGGAAATAATGAATTTCTTAACTTGATGTTGGTGTGGTGAGATCCCTAAAAGATGATCTCTTTCCTTATTTTATCCTTTTACTTTATTAACTGATAAATTCAAACGATAATTTCCAAATATAAGAATCTCATTTAACAAATTATTTAACTGTTCCTGTGACTCTAAAAAAACTTTTAATATATAGCAACCTTCTCCACTTATCTTATGAGCCTCTACAACAGAATCTTTTGTTACAATAAAATCTAAAAACCTAGAATGTTCATTTGTCTTCATAAAAATAGTGATAAAAGCCAAATGAGATTTCCCTAATTTCATCTCATCTAATAAAATTGTATAGGCTCTTATAATTCCCTCTTCCTCCAGTTTTCTAATCCTATTCGCAACAGCTTGCCCAGTCATATGTATTTCTTTACCAATATCTTTCCACTGTACCCTCGAATTCTCTTTTAACAAACCTAATATCTTAATATCTATATGATCAACCATATTCTTAAATCCTTTCACGACGAAATTATTTGAAGCTAAACTCTTTCATGAGAATATTACTAATTTCATTTCATCTCCCTATAATAGAATTATAAAATAATTTTCAGAATATTGGGGGATGAAAAATGAAAACAGCTTTAGTATTAATTGATATTCAAAACGATTATTTTCCTAATGGAAAAATGGAGTTAAGTAAACCATTAGAAACTGTACAATATGCAAAACAAGTTTTAGATTTCTTTCGAGACAAAAAAAGACCTATTTTCCATGTCCAACATATTTCAACTAAAGAAAATGCTACTTTTTTTCTTCCAAATACTGAAGGAGCAGAAATACATCAAGAAGTAAAACCATTGGAAGAAGAATATTTGATACAAAAACATTTTCCAAATAGCTTCCGAGATACTAAATTATTAAAAGTTCTTCAAAAAGAAAATATTGACACTCTTGTTATATGTGGAATGATGACTCATATGTGTATAGATGCAACTGTAAGAGCTGCTAATGATTTAGGGTTTCACTGTATTGTTATAGAAAATGCTTGTACTACAAAAGATTTAGCATTCCAAGAAAACATTATTCCTGCCCAACAGGTACATCGATCTTTTATTAGTGCTTTAAACAACGTATATGCGGAAATAACCACATCAAACGCCCTGACACAAAAAGCAACTATATAAAACATAACACATCATTATTGGTAACGAGGAAACAGGCGGATCCTTTACTCCCACCAGGGATCTACCTGTTTCTCTTTGCATTCGTTTATACATCTTTATATATATTTCTATCCTAGCGCGGCTTTTGCCTCCCCACTGTTCCCTATGTCTCCCTATTTTTCGCATAAAATCTTGTAGGGGTACGGCAAAGATTACTACTTTTGGGGCCGCTCATTATTTAAGTTAACAGAATTAAAGTTCTGTTAACTTAAAGTGGCGAGTGGCCCCTATGAGCCGTCCTAAAAAGTGAGCAGCGTTTAAAAAGGTATACCTTTACAAACAGGTAAAGAACATCTATGAAACATTGAAATATCAAGTTTATAAAGGTGAGTTGAATTATTTTATAAACGTTTATTTTTAATGATTACCTTTATAAACAAAAGTGGTATAATTGTGGTAATAAATGTAAGGGGAGTCTCGAACGTGGCAAATATTTATGGATATATACGTGTAAGTACAAAGGAACAAAATGAACAACGTCAATTACATAAGATGATGGAACGAGGAGTGGAAGCTCGACGTATTTTTGTCGATAAAGCAAGTGGACGACATTTTGATCGTCCTCAGTACCAATTATTACGAAAAATATTAAGTACAGGTGATATTGTTTATATAGATGCTTTAGATCGTATGGGACGTAATTATGATGAAGTAATTGCGGAATGGAAATACATAACAAGAGAATTACAAGCAGATATTGTTGTTTTAGAAAATGAAACCCTGTTTGATAGTCGTAAATTCCGTGAAATGGGTGACATGGGACGATTAATGGAAGATCAATTTTTATCTTTACTTTCCTATGTTGCAGATCAAGAACGAAAAAAAATTCATCAGAGACAAGCAGAAGGGATTGCGGTAGCTAAATCTCAAGGGAAACATTTAGGTCGTCCTCAGTTGAACCTTTCGACCTTAAGCTCAAGGCAATTACTTCTAATAGAAGAAACTTATCCGAAGTGGAAAAATAGAGAAATAACTGGGGTTCAATTCATGGAGGTGCTAGACTTGAAGAAAAATACTTTTTACAAAGTAATAAAAGAATATGAAAATACATTAAATGTCGGAGACTAAAATATGAAGAGTAAATTAATGATTGTGCTATGCCTTATAGGGATAATGGTTCCTAGTTCAAAAACTTTAGCAAATGGAGAAATTATTACAAAAAAAGAAGTGCGTAATTATTATTATATTGTAGATAAAGAAAACAACAATTATACGTGGAAAATTGGTTATAAAAGTTCTAATTCAATAATAAAGGAAAATAAGGAAAATGAGTTGGACTTAGAAGATTTTCGAAATGCCGTTAACAAATTAAGCCAACAAAATTTAGAATTGTATGTATCAATAGCATATTTGGTCATATTACTTTTAATTCTCTTAATATCTTTCATAAAAAAGAAAAATGATATTCCAAAATCGTTTTTGATATTCATGTTTGTTCTATTAATAATATCAATAAATGCTGTAGTGCAGACATCAATTAGTTTATCTGGAACAGATAAAGAAGTACAATTTCTTTATCTAAGACTAACTCACTAAAAAAGATCCCCTAATATTGGGATCTTTTTTTCAAAAGGCTGGATTTTGGTAACAAACTTTTCACTTAACGTACAGTGTATCAGTTAAAATGTGTCCAGATTGTATCTAAACGTACAATTTTCTTTTTTGGATATGGTGAGGCCATCGCCATCAACTTAAGAAATCAATCACCCCCAAAACTAAAAAAATAAACTAAACTCCCATGGATACTTATGAAAAGAAGAAATTTTTGGAACTATAAGAGTTAGTAATAAATTTCTCAATATGGATATTAGCACCATTGTTAGTTATAATATTCAAATTCAACAGTTAATGTAATATGATGAAAAAGTGATGGTTATCACCCTATTTGTTTCTCCTTATGCCATAGATAAGACCGAGCTCCTGGTCTTATCTTTTTTTGCATATTTTCTTAGAGGGGAAGAGTGAAGAAATACACGGATAAACATCCTGACATGAACCATGCAATTAAATTACAAAAACATACCAATAAAACAGTAAAGGAAATATGTCAGATTACAGGAGTGAGTCAGGATGCTCTATATCGTAGATTAAAAGAACTTGAATAAAGTTCTTTTTTGATTTGTAATTAAACCCCAGAGTGGCCCCTCATACCCTGAATCGTTTCCGCACCCCTTTATGGAAAGGTTTCCCACATTTGATATACTATTAAGTGCGAAGGTTTTTTTTTTGAAGCTGGAAGAATTACATTATTATTAAACTAACAAAGCAGGTTAGTTTTGTAAGGAAGTCATTATCTATATTGAATTGGAGGAATTAAAATGTATATGGAACAAAAGATACTTGAATTACTTAACGAATTATATCCAGTGAATTTTATTAAAGTCGAATCAGTAACAAATGAAATGTATCGGTGTATTGCAGAACAAGGTGACTTCTTCGCTAGAATAACGAACTATAAAACATATGATGAACAGTTAGAAGAGGTTAAATATACAAACTTTTTATATAATGAAGGATTTGGTGTCCCGCCTACCATATCTTCTTTAAACGGTAAATTAGTAGAAAATATAACACTTGATAAGGACGTTTTAACTGTTTTATATAATGCAGCTTCTGGTGTACATTTACCAAGAAGTCAATGGAATGCCAATGTATTAAAAGAATTAGGTCGGCAAATCGGTAGATTACATCGTTTATCAAGGAAATTTGAAGATATAATGCCGACTAAATATATCAACGATTGGCATGATAATGAGGAATATGATTTTCATAAATATATCCCTAAAGAAGAAAGTACTATTAGAGAAATAGCACATAAGGTGTTATCTACAATTAAAAATTTGCCAAAATGTAATTCTACATATGGTTTACTACACGGGGATTTATGGTTAGAAAACATATTAGTAGATAGTGATTCGAAATTGACAATGGTTGATTTTCAAGATTGTGAAAAACATTATTATATATTTGATTTAGCTGTTCCAATATATAGTGCGCTGGAGTATTCGTTTGTAGGGAATGGCAACATAGTTGACTATGGACGTTCTATTACGAAAGCAATAATCGACGGATATCAAGAGGAAAATGATATATCTCCAGAGATGTTAGAGAAACTTTCTCTATTTATTAAATTGAAGGAAATATTTGAATATAACTTAATGCATATGTACTGGAATAAAGAGAGGTTAACTGAAGAACAAATACGAATAATGAACCACTTTAGAATAAGGATTGAACATAATTACTCTATTCTTAATATTTAACCAACTTTTATTATTAAACTAAACTACGTTAATCATGTTTAGGGGCATAGCATAAAATTTCCTATGGCACTTGCGGTTCTGGTGCAAAGATAAAATAAAAGAGAATATAGCGCATATATTTCTAGTGGAATTGTATTTGATGCTGCTAGCCCGAATAATTAATGGATGAATTCTTTCTGGTTTTGAACAGACTGATCCTGTAAATCAATATGTTCTTTTTTGATCATATGCATGGCTTCTACTCCTGCAAGAATGCATGTAGCTGTGCTAAAAGACTTGAACCCTAACATAGAACGCACACGTTTCTTAATCAAACGATGATCTTGTTTCACTATATTATTGAGATATCTAACTTGTCTTAGCTTTATGGGGTCACCTTACATGCCCATCAACTCAAGAGATTTTAATACCCTCAAATACCAGAAAACGTTATCCTTTCTAAAAAAGATAAATTAGAAAGGATGGCGTTTTCTTATGAATCCCTCGATTCAAAATGAACTACTACCATTTGCAGAAGAATTACAACGATATGTTACACCTGTATTCTTAGAAGAACTTGCAAGAGAAATCGGATTTATAAAACGAAAACGAAAGTTTTCTGGATCAGACTTAGCTACCATTTGTATTTGGATCAGTCAACGGGTGGCAAGTGATCCCTTAGTCCGATTATGTAGCAGGCTTCATGCAGCTACTGGTACTTTACTCAGCCCTGAGGGCTTAAATAAACGTTTAAATGCGAAAGCAGTTTTGTTTTTACAACATATTTTTTCTTTACTGTTACAACAAAAAATATGTGAACAAACACAGATTTCTAACCAACTCTTCTCTTATTTTGAGCGAATCCGTATCCTAGATGCCACCCTATTTCAAGTGCCAAATGCTTTAGAGAATGTATATCCAGGCTCTGGAGGATGTGCCCAAACAGCCGGAATCAAAATTCAATTAGAATACGATCTACACAGTGGGGAATTTCTTAACTTTCAAGTTGGACCAGGAAAAAATAATGACAAAACCTTTGGTACAGAGTGCTTAGATACCTTACGACCAGGGGATTTATGTATTCGTGATTTGGGTTATTTTTCATTGGAAGACTTAGATCAAATAGATCAACGAGGTACATACTATATTTCTCGTTTAAAATTGAATACGAATGTATATGTGAAAAATCCGAGCCCATAATACTTTAAAAATGGTGCAATTAAGAAACAATCGGAATACATACAGATTGATGTGAAACAGATTTTAAATCAACTACAGCCCGGAGAAACGATTGAATTAAAACACGCTTATATTGGTGATAAACAACAACTGTTTGCACGAGTCATTTTTAATCGATTAACAGAAAAACAACTCCAAAAACGACGAGCTAAGATTGCTGAAAAAGAAAAATCAAAAAATAGAACGTACTCAGAGAAAAGTAAAATGGTAGCAGGATTAAACGTGTATGTGACGAACACACCTTGGGAATGGGTTCCGATGGAACAGGTACATGAGTTATATACTTTGCGTTGGCAAATAGAGATTGTCTTTAAAACGTGGAAATCACTCTTTAAAATAGATCATTATCGTAATGTAAAACAGGAACGATTAGAGTGCCAACTATATGGAAAGCTAATCGCTATTTTCCTGTGCTCCTCTACTATGTTTAAAATGCGTCAACTCCTTTTACAAAGGAAAAAAAGAGAATTAAGCGAATACAAAGCAATAGGAATGATCCAAGATTATTTATATCTTCTGTATCAAGCTATACAGAAAAACACCCAAGAACTAACAAAGATTCTAATCCGCCTATTCCACCTCCTAGAGAAGAATGGACAGAAATCTCATAGATATGAGAAGAAAACAGTCTTTGATATTATGGGTGTTGTCTATGAGTATAGTGGACTTGGAAAACAAAAGAAAGCAGCATAATTTTTAAAAATGATACCTATCTAGGTTTATTTGGTATGCTCATTTTTAAAGACACAAAATATTTTAAGTTTTTTTCGTTCATATGAACGAAAGTTCATTTTATTTTCCTTCTTAAGTTGATGGGCATGGGGTAAATATGAGTAAAAAAAGAAAACAGAGGAAATATAATCAAAGGCAGCAGGCTATAAAAATGAAGCAAATGGTGCCGGAAATTAATTCGTCTAATGGAATATTAAGATCGATAGCTAAAATAATATATGGTATAACAGCAGCGTGTATATTGGGTGTGTTATTATCAGTTATTAAACCTACTAGTTCTTGCATTATATGGTACTTTTTGTGTTGATGATGGCATTATATTTTCTATATGTCATTTTGTTTGGTCTGTTCGAGGAAGATAATGAAACTAATAAAAAGACGAACGGAAATGGCTCTTCAGATTCATCATGGGGATATTGGGATAGTGATAATGGGTGTGATAGTAGCAGTGGTAGTGGATGTGGCAGTTCAGGAGATGGCGGAGGCGATTAGGAGTTAGCTATCTCTTATTATGTTTATTAAAAAACACCTCAAAGAACAAAGTAGCTCTTAGTCTAATCTGTACCCTTTGTAAAGGACATTTTAAAAAAAGTTAGGCAACATCAAGAAGATGATTTCTGTATTCAACAGGAGTCATCTTTTTTAAATTCCATTGATATCTATAGTGATTATAGTACGTCATATATTTCTTAATCTCTTGTTTCAACTCAGTAAAAGACTCGCGAGTTTCTATATGTGCCTCATCTTTCAGATGACCAAAAAACGATTCTTGTGGGGCGTTATCCCAACAGTTTCCTCTTCTTGACATGGATTGTCCGAGCTTTAGCTTTTTGACTAATTTTTGATAGGTAGGGCTTGTATAGTGGGCTCCTTGATCTGAATGAATATATGCACCTTCAGTCAATCGAATCCTCTTATTCCTTTTTAGTTTATGAAGAGTTGTCGTTACGAGGTCTAATGTCATCTGTTCTGAAACATGGTAAGCTAAAATCTCATTGGTTGAGCCATCTAAAATTGTAGACAAATAAGCCCTTTTATTCTTACCGTAAACTAAATAAGTGATATCTGTAAGAAGCGTTTTTCCTGGGATATTTTGTTTGAATTCTCGATTTAATCGATTTGGTACTACTCGATGTTCTTTTGTCTTTTTCAGCATTCTTTTATAAGGGTTCGCTTTACGAATCGGACAGACAATCTCATATTTCTTCATGATTCTACGGATACGCTTTAAATTGTAGACAACTTGAAAATGACCCGCCAATGTCATCTTTATTTGACGAGCCCCTTTCTTTCGATTTCTAAATCGAAGTGCTTTCAGTATGATTTCTTTCACGATTTCATCTTGATCACTCTTTTGTTTCCGCTGTTCTTGAGATGAAACGGAAAAATAATTATAGTATCCCGAACGGGATACACCAGTTACTTTACACAAGTGACTCACCATATTTCTTAAGTTGTATTTTATGATGACAGAACGAATCAAGATATATTTCTGACTAGGTGGTAACGTTATTTCTTTCCCATCCTCCCTTCCATAAGTTTGATCTTTTTTAACAGCTCATTTTCGGCCTTTAGTAAGTTTCGTTCAGCTTCCAAGCGTGCATACTTTTCTTCTAATGTAAGTTCTCTTTCTAACTTTCTTCCAGAGTTTTCTTTACGTGTATCCCTTAAACCAAATACGCCATTTTCTTTATACGAGGCACGCCATCTATTTCCTGATGACACAACACGCTGTATTCCAATTACATCTATATCAAACCCACATTCTTCAAAAATAACTCGGGGTAGTTTTCCTTTTTCATTTTCCTCAATAAAAATACGTTTAAATTCATCTGTATAGGTGAGCCCTTTCTCACTTACAGATTTCACATATGGGTTACTTGATAGAACTTGCATTTCTTTTTCTGTAAATARCTTTTTTGTCATTTTGAATTTTCTCCGATTCTATTTTTTTCTTATTATACAAGAAATACCCTATGGAATAGACTTTTTTTAAGTGTCTATTCCATAG
>NZ_JBFTMC010000099.1:0-15964 GCF_056396765.1 Bacillus sp. 05T22 | reverse complement strand
CATTACTACAATTGTGTGCGAATTCAAGAAAAATTAAACCACCTATCCCCTAAAGAATATAGGGAACAGATGGTTTAGGTGTTTTGATATGTGTCCCGTTTTCGGGGTTCACTTCATATGCAATGAGGTTTATTTTTGTTTACAACCAATAAGACGAATAACTCCCCAGCACCGTCACAGAAAAACCAAGTGCCTCAAGCTCCATTGTTACTCCTGGCAACAACACATCATCATATGTCTTATCCACATCAATTAAGAAAAAGTAATTACCAAGTCCCGTTTTCATTGGACGAGATTCGATTTTCGATAAATTTAATTTTCTCCATGCGAAAGCTGATAATACTTGATAAAGTGCTCCTGCATAATCAGCAGGTAACGTTATCATAAGTGTCGTTTTCTCCCCGCGGTTCTCACCGTTTTTCGGTAGTAGTGCCCGCTGTTTTTTATGTAACACGAGGAAACGTGTATGGTTATTTTTATGCGTATGAATATTACGCTGCACAATTGCTAAATCATACTTCTCTGCTGCCGCTTCATTTGCAATTGCAGCGATCCTTTCTTCCGGATGTTCTTTCACATATTGCGCCGCTGCACTTGTGGAAGTCATATCCCGAACCGTTACACCTTTTAATTCTTCATTTAAAAACCTATGACATTGCGCAATCGCATGCGGGTGAGAATGAACTGCATATACTTCTTTCCACACCTCTTCATAATCTGGATGCACAAGTAAATGTTGCTGAATAGGCACTGTAATTTCTCCTACAATGAAGAGCGGCTGCTCATGCACAAGGTAATCAACAGTAATATTAACAGAACCTTCAATCGCATTCTCTAACGGTACAACTGCAAAGTCTACATTTCCATTTGCTGCAGCATCCATGCAATCAGGAATCGTGCGATACGGCACATGCTCTGCCTCCGGAAAAAAACGACTCACCGCCATATTTGTAAATGTTGCTTCTGGTCCTAAATAGCCAACTCGAATCATCGTCTTTTCCCCTCTTTTTCGTTTTCTTACTGTTATACCATGAATATTTTTATTTTTCTATGTGAATTTTGAATATTTTAAAAAGACTAGCGTTTGCTAGTCTATATGTTTCATATATTCTTTTTGAGCGAAGAAGAAATAGATAGCTGTTGCTACACAATATATACCGATGATCTTTATACTTGTAAATAACACATTCATTTCCATTAAATTACTCAATGCATAGAAAGCAAATATACTATGCACTATACCGACCACAATAGGAATAAAAAATAAACTCCCCATTTGCCGTCTAACAATCCGATTTATTTCCCCTTTCTCCATCCCTATTTTCATTAAAGACTGATACTCTTTACGATCCTGCTCAATATCTGAAAACCATTTAAAATATGTCATACTGCAAGTTGCTAGGAAAAAGAGAATACTAATAAATGATCCGATAAATAATAACACTGCTCCCCCTTCCTTAAATTGGATATATATACTGATCTTATTTCTCATCGAAGAAGAATAATCTGGAGACACTTTTCCCCTTACTTCTAACGCGAATTTTTTTTGCCCCTGCCAATTTGGAATATTATAACCATAATATACATATTTTTCACGATTAGGAATGACACTTTCCCATTGTTTAAACTGTTCATCTCGTACAACTAATAATTGATTATGGTGCCCAGCGCCATCTCCATTAAAAACCATATCTGATTTAGATTCATGCAATTTAATTTGATATGGTACTCCTAACATTTGAAAATAGAATATTTCCTTGTTATACACATCCTGACCATCAAAAGCCATTGGGTTTATAAATGTGCCATAACCTTTTTTATTGTTTACCATGCTTTTTCCTTGCTTCTTTGCTTCTTTGTTATAATCCGTTTGTGAAATAACAGTAATCGGAAACAGACGTCCGTCATGTGTTGTAATAAACTTTCCTGGTAATCCGATAAACTGTACTTTCTCTACATTTTCATAACCATATTTTTCAAATAGTGCTAAGAGCTCATCGGGAGAAATCACCTCATGAGATTCTATTCCTTTTTCTGTATAGGAAATTTCATGAGGAAATGAAAACATAGCGCTTTTGGGAAGGTCAGAAAAATATGCATATGCAGTTCCTGTTGCTGTAATAACTGTTGCTGTCAAAATAGAAATAGAAAATAAAAACTTCGCATGATCTTTCAATTTATGCTCAAGGCTGCGAAGCACAAATAGATTTGGATATGTATAATAGATATTCTTCTGTTTTTGAAGTCCTTTCAAAACAAACAAACTGCCTTGAGTAAATAAAAAATAAGTTCCTATAATTACAGTACTAAGGATTGGATAAAAATAGAGAAATAACTCTCCTAGCGTTACCTTTACCGCAAGGGTATATCCACATAAAAGTAAAATAACCCCTAAACCAAATCGCCATTTCCCAACTTTAAAAACTCTACGTCCTTTCCTCTTATCCAATAATAAATCAACAATTTCTAACCTCCGCACATTCCACAAACCAAATAATGCTAAAGAAAAAAACATAATTGAATATACAACAACGGTAATCAAGAATGGTTTTATTTGAAAGATGAAATAAATCCTATTCTCTAAATCTAAGAGTACACTTAATGTCATTAAAAATAAATTTGAAAATAACATCCCAATCCCAATCCCAATACAAGTTGATACCAAGCCCACTACAGCCTGTTCTAAGAATAGTAGAATTGAGATTCTAGCATTTGTAGATCCCATTAATTTAAGCAATCCTAATTCTTTCTTTCTCGCATCAAGAAAAGTAGCATTAGAACTGAACATATACAGTGCCGAGAACATAAGAATAAGATAACTACACCCTTGTAAACCTGATCGAATTCCAATGTGGACATTACTGTGTGCAACTTCCGGATGATGAACAAAAGATGTATACATATAAAAAACTGCTACAGAAAAAGAGCTACTTAATAGAAGTGCTTTATAACTCCGCCAATTCCCCCTTATATTTTGTATCGCTAGCTGCCTGACATTCATCTGCATTCCCCCTGTAACCTGTTACACACGTAAAAAGCTAGAGGTTTCCCTAGCTTTTTACGTGTTTTAAATATCCTCTTTGTGCAATCATAAAGTAAATTGCCGAAGCTATAATATATGCTCCAATAACAATCGCACCTGATTTCCATAAATCTAAATAAAGCATTTTTCCTAATGTATGAAGAGCAAATCCGCTATGCAATG
Organism: Bacillus sp. 05T22; assembly: GCF_056396765.1. NCBI lineage: Bacteria > Bacillati > Bacillota > Bacilli > Caryophanales > Bacillaceae > Bacillus > Bacillus sp. 05T22. The sequence continues at coordinate 12,759 of NZ_JBFTMC010000099.1, read as the reverse complement.
TACCAATAAGAATTGGAATAAAGAAAATGACTCCCATTTGGCGAATAGCAATTTTATGAATTTCTTTATCTGTCATACCGATTCTCTTTAATGACTTAAATTGAATACGATCTTGTTCTTTATCATTAAACCATTTAAAGTATGTCATGCTGCAAGCAAAGAAGAAAAATAGTACTGCTACAAAGAAACCGATGAACATTGTAATTGCCCCTTGCTCCTTTATTGCTTTATAAGTAAGAACTGAATTATGGAAATTCTGTTGTTGTTCTTGTGCAATTTCTTTTTTCAAGTCTACTACAAGATTCTCTGTTCCTTTCCAGTCTTCAATATAATATCCGTAATATTTTGTCTTTTCTTCATCTGATACAACCTTTGCATATTTCACAAAGTCTTGATCATTAACAATAAGGTACCCTTCATCGTTAAAAACAGACTGTGAAATTGGATCATTTAGCTTAATAGACTGTTTTTGTTCGTTCAGCGTGAACTCAAATGGTTTTGTACGATCTAACTTCACAAAGTCATTCATCATATCAATTAAAACCATCGTTGCGCTTCCTGGTGCATTATGAACTTCCTCTTTCTTTTGCTTACGTGCTTCTGCATTATATTCTTTTTCTGAGATAATACCTAAAGGCATCTCATGATTGCCATTCAACCGCTCTATTTTCTGTGTTGCTGGAAGTTTTACATATGTTACTTTTCGTGCATCTTCAAACCCATGATTTTTCAATAACTCTTGCATTTTCTCTTCACTAATGATGTTATGTGTATTTACTCCCTTCTCCTCATATGAAATAGCATGCGGCGTACTAGCTACTGTTTTATAACTCATATCTTCAAAGAATACATACAGTGTACCAACCGCGGAAGAAACAACAGCTGTAATAATAGATATAACAAAGAGAAAACGAGCATTATCTTTCATTTTATAAATAAGATTACTAAGTACAAACATATTTGGATATGTATAAAAAGATTTTTTTCGTTTTTGTAACACCTTTAATACAACAGTGCTACCTTGTGTAAATAGTAAGTACGTTCCTCCAATTGTCAGTCCTACAATCGGTAAAAATAGCATAATGAAATTCATAAGCGTAACTTGGAAACAAAGTACATACGCGACAATAATACATAATATCCCGACTACACATAGCCATGTAAATGCGAAAGGCTCTACTTTTTGTTTTCTTGCTTCTCTTAATAAGTCAATAATTTGCAAACGACCGACCGCCCAAAGACCGAATAATGATAGGATGAAAAAGAGAACGAAGTATACACTAGCTGTAATCAGAACTGCTTTTCCATTCCATACAAGTGGAAGTGTTTTATCTATACCAAGTAATACACTTAAAGCTTGAAAGAAGAGCTTTGAACAAAGCATACCAAGAGCAATCCCTACTACAATTGCGATTACACCTAAAATCATTTGCTCTAGTATAAGCATACGACCAAGCTGCGCTTTTGTTCCACCTATTAATGTTAATAAACCAAACTCCTTTTTTCTCGCTCGTAAAAACGTTGAGTTAGCATATAAAATAAATAGTGCTGAAAAGATGACAATGATATAGTTCATTGATTCTAGCCCTTTTGTAACCATCGTCTTCATGCTAATGTTTCCGCCCACTACATCTGGATGATAAATGAAGGAAGCGTACATGAAAAATACTAAGATTGATAAACAACTACTAATAAGAAAAGCTTTATAATTACGCCAATTTCCTTTTACATTATTAAGCGCGAGCTGGCGAAAGTTCATGATATTCYCCCCCTAGCATCGCAAGTACGTCTAAAATTTCTTGGAAAAAGGCTTGCTTYGTTYTTCCTTTATGWATTTCTGAGAAAATTTCTCCATCGCGTATAAAGAGAATACGTTCGCAATAACTAGCTGCTACTGGATCATGTGTTACCATGGCAATTGTTACTTTTTTCTGTTCATGTAAATCTTGCAGTGCGCCCATTAAAGATTTCGCAGACTTAGAATCTAAATTCCCAGTTGGCTCATCTGCTAAAATTAATGTCGGTTCATGAATAATTGCTCGTGCAGCTGCCGCACGTTGTTGTTGTCCACCCGATACTTCATATACTTTTTTATTTAAAATCCCTTCGATATTTAAAAACTTCGCAATTTCAAGTACTTTCGTATCAATTTCTTTTACAGGGCGCTTCGCCATAACTAATGGCAAAATAATATTTTCTTTAATCGATAACGTATCAAGTAAGTTAAAGTCTTGGAAGATGAACCCTAAATGTGTACGGCGAAATTCCGCTAGTTTTGCAGCACGCATTTGACTAATCTCTTCACCATTCACATAAACATGGCCTGAAGTTTGCTTATCAATTGTTGCTAATAAATTTAGAAGTGTTGTTTTCCCACTTCCTGAAGGACCCATAATACCTACAAATTCGCCTTCTTCAATTTTAAAATTTATATCGTGTAAAGCAGTCGTTGCCACTGATCCTTTTGATTGATACACTTTCGTTAAACCTTTTACTTCAAGAACACTCATTTCTAAATCCCCCTATGTGCTTTCTTCTTACATTTACTATAAGAAAAATGAGAAAAAGAAACGAGTGATTTTCCTTACAAAACCGTTTGTTATCTTACAATTTTGTCATTTTTCTCATTAATGCATGATATTCTTCATCTTTTGCAAATTGGAATGTAAATGTTGTACTTTCTCCTTCGGTTGATTGCACGTAAATTCCGTGATGAAGATTATCACAAATTTCCTTTGTAATATATAATCCCATTCCTGTTGCTTCTCTTGTTTTTCTTCCATTTGTTCCTGTAAAAAATGGTTCAAAAACTCGTTTGATGTCTTGCTTTGGAATACCGATTCCAGTATCACAAATATGTAATAGAACTGTCTGTTCCTTCTCCTCTATTTGAAACTGAATTTCTTTCTTATCCACTTGCGAGATTTTTGTGTATTTAATTGCATTCATAACAATTTGATTGATTGCAATACTAATCCATTTTCGATCGGAAGCGATCGTACACGTTTCTTCTTCAAACATTACTTTCGGATATACAGAAGATTGAATGAAAGATTTTCGATTTTGGTTAATAACCTCTCGAACAACCTCTAGTACATTTACTACCTCCACTTTGTAATCTTTTGCAAACTGTTCTAACCTTGCCATATGTAACGCTAAATCTAAACCATGTAAAATACGATTATTTTCTTCGCGAATACTTTCAACCGTTTCTCTTGCTTCGCGATGCGCTTTACCAAATTTCTGCAACAGTAATTCAATCACTGAAACTGGTGTTTTCATTTGGTGAATCCATTGGTTCATAAAGATCATTTGCTGTTGATCTTTCGCATGCTGCTGGTGAACCTCATTCATATATTGCTGTCTAAGTAAAATGAATGCTTCTACAATCATYTCTTGTTCAGCCGTATAGGAAGCATCAATTAATAAAGAGTCATGTAACGTATGTCCTCCAGCAATGTATTGTTCGATTCTGTTTAAAAACACGCTGCGTTTTCGATAATCATAAATGAGGTATACGATAAACACGACGGTTGCTAATAAAAGCCCATACAACCACGTACTCCAGTCAAGCGACCGCTTTTCTAAAAGCGCCTGTAATTGTAATACAAGCCCAAATAGGCAAATGCTCACAAAATATGAAACAATTAAAGGAAAACGATCAATGAGGTAACCCTTAAGCTTCATGCCCATCTCCCCACTCTGTAAGAAGTGCGTAACCGTATCCCCGCTTTGTTACGATTGCATTTACAATCCCAAGCTCCTCTAGCTTCTTTCGGACACGCTTTACGTTCACTGTTAATGTATTATCATCAACGAATGCTACTTCATCCCATAATGCCTCTAAGAGTTCCTCACGCGTTACATATTGATTTGCCTGCTTCATTAAGCACTCTAATAAATAAAATTCATTTTTTGTGAGCTCTATTTGTTGCCCTTGCCACTCAACTGTATGTTGTGATGGAAATAGCAGCAATCCACTCACACCAAAGCAATCGCTTTCTGCCGATGAAGCATACTCACCGTATCCACGACGCAAGGCGCTTTTTACTTTCGCCATAACAATATCTAAATGGAATGGCTTTGCAATATAATCGTCACCACCGTTTTCAATTGCCATGACCTGATCCATTTCCCCTGTTCGAGCAGATACAAAAATAATCGGTGCATTAGACACAGTTCGAATTTGACGACACCAGTAAAAACCATCAAAGTACGGCAGGTTAATATCGAGTAAAACAAGATGGGGATTCACCTTCACAAACTCGTCTTTTATATGGCGTAAATCTGTCACTCGAAATGATTGATAGCCATACTTCTCTAAATGTTCTTCTAATATCCCAGCAATCTTTTCGTCATCTTCTACAATTAATATTTTATACATATACTCCCTCTCCCCTTGTTTCTTACTACAGAGTGACTATTTTTTCATTCTTCTGAATTTAAAAATGAATATCTATTTTGATTTTCCAACGTATAAGTCATGGCTATGAAAAACAAAAGATGACCTCTACTTGCTTTCTCCTTTTGTTTTAACTTGGCATGGGGCAGAAAAAGGATCTGACCGCTTCTATGCATTCTCTCCCACCTAAAGATTAGGCTTTCTATCGGTTTTTCAATCTGTATTTCTATCGTTTTGACTTCCAACGTACAAATTGCGGCCTTGAAAACAAGAGGAAATCCCCACTCTTTTTCTCCCTCTGTTCTCCCTCTGTTCTCACATGGCATGGGACTCAAAAAGGCACCGACCGTTTCTACGCCCGACCAGATCCTCTCTCCCACCTAAAAATTAAGCTTTCTATCGGTTTTCCAATCTGTATTTCTATAGCTTTATTTACACTCCTTTCTCCATTATAAAAAAGACTGCCGTATTTTGGCAGTCTTAATCGATAAATTCGAATTGATATTCAAGAATTTTTACAATGTCACCATCTTTTGCACCGCGTGCACGAAGAGCTTCATCAATACCCATTCCGCGCATTTGACGAGCGAAACGACGTACAGATTCATCACGTGAGAAGTCTGTCATCTTGAATGTTTTCTCAATATCATAACCAGAAATGACAAATGTACCGTCACTTTCGCGTGTAATTTCAAACTTAGATCCTTCAGATTCAAATTTGTACATTACACTTGCTTCAGATTCGTCTACAACATCATGTACTGGGAATTCTGGTGTTGTTTCCACTAAGTTTGCTACTTCAAATAATAGATCACGAACACCTTGTTTTGTTACGGCAGAGATTGGGAAGATTTGAACTTCGTCTCCTACTTTCTCTTTAAATGCTTGTAAGTTTTCCTCTGCATCTGGCATATCCATTTTGTTTGCAACAACAACTTGTGGACGCTCTGTTAAACGCAGATTGTACTCTTTTAATTCAGCATTGATTGTAACATAATCCTCATATGGATCACGGCCTTCTAAACCAGACATATCAATCACATGCACGATAACACGTGTACGTTCGATATGACGTAAGAATTGGTGTCCAAGTCCAACGCCCGCATGTGCTCCTTCGATTAATCCAGGAAGGTCAGCCATAACGAAGCTGCGGTTATCACCAGTTTCAACAACACCAAGGTTTGGAACGATTGTTGTAAAGTGATATTCTGCAATTTTCGGACGTGCTGATGATACAACGGATAATAATGTTGATTTACCTACGCTTGGGAATCCAACAAGTCCAACATCCGCTAATACTTTTAATTCTAAGATTACATCACGTTCCTGACCTGGTTCCCCGTTCTCAGCGATTTCTGGTGCTGGGTTCGTCGGTGTTGCAAAACGTGAGTTACCACGGCCACCACGACCGCCTCTTGCAATAACAGCTGATTGCTCATGCGTTACTAAATCCGCAAGAATTTGACCAGTTTCTTCATCTTTTACAACTGTTCCTGGTGGAACCTTTACGATTAAATCGTCAGCTTTACGGCCATGTTGCCCTTTGCTCATCCCGTGTTGACCGCGATCAGCTTTGAAATGACGTTGGTAGCGGAAGTCCATTAATGTACGTAAGCCTTCGTCAACAACGAAAACAACATCTGCACCTTTACCTCCATCGCCACCTGCTGGGCCACCCTTTGGAACATACTTCTCACGACGATACGCAACCATTCCGTTTCCACCGTCGCCGCCTTTTACATATATCTTGACCTGATCTACAAACATTATTTCACCACACTTTTTTCGATTGGTTGTAATATAACCGAGATTTCATCATCTCGCACTGTATAAGAAATGAAATACCATTCATTGTTTTGGTTTGTAAGCCACGTTTGTAGTTCTTCTACATTCGTTAGCTTGCCACGAAAATCAAAAAAGAAACGAGCATTCTCCGCGTCACATTCAATTGTGATACAAACATAATTTTCAACATAAACGTCTAAACTATGCTGAAGCATTGAGAAAAATTCATTCGTCCACGTACACACTTCTTCATCGTAATGAGATAAGTTATGTAATTTCCCTAATACTTCGTACTCCAATAAGCACGGCTGCTGTTTCCAATTATATGTTAAAATCCATTCTGAAAATAAAGGCATCGATAGCCCCATCAGATTGGATTCTTGTCTCGCTTCTTGGACAAAACGATCGATGAGCCCATGAATCTCTTCCACTCTTCCAAGGGAGAGGTTTCCTTTAATCATCTGCATACGATTGAGCCAATCATGCCTAGAATGGCGCAACGCATCTATAATTGTCCATTTTTTATTCATCCAGATACCCCTTAATATAGAAAAACTCTAACCTGCACTCAGGTTAGAGTTTTCCGTGAGTTTCTTATGCTTCTTGAGCAACAGGATATACGCTCACTTGTTTGCGGTCACGGCCAAGACGCTCGAAGCGTACTACGCCGTCAACTTTCGCGTATAAAGTGTCATCGCCACCACGACCAACGTTAACACCTGGATAAATTTTTGTACCGCGTTGACGGTAAAGAATTGAACCACCTGAAACCGTTTGACCATCTGCGCGTTTAGCACCAAGACGTTTTGACTGAGAGTCACGACCGTTCTTTGTACTACCTACACCTTTCTTAGATGCGAAAAACTGAAGATCTAATCTTAACATACGTTACACCTCCTGCATTTTTTCTATTAAACGGATATACTTTCCGTAATCAAGTTCAATCGTCTTAAGCGAAACAACTAATCCTTCTAAAAGCGTTTGAGCTTTCTCTGCTGTATGAGCATCTAAATCATTAGGCAACTCATACGTTAAGAATCCACCATTACTTCCGAGTTCAATAGTTGCTTGCACATTACAAAGTACTTCCACTGCATTTATAGATCCAAACACGACCGCAGTTGTTGCAGCACAGACAAGGTCTTGTCCATGTGGCGCATAATCGGCATGTCCAGTCATTTTAAATGATTGGATACTTCCTAATTTCGTGCGACTTATCGTAATTTTAATCATCTTAACCAGAATTAAGCGTTGATTGCTTCAATCACTAGCTTAGTGTAAGGTTGACGATGACCTTGTTTCTTACGATTGTTCTTTTTCGCTTTGTATTTGAAAACGATGATTTTCTTAGCGCGACCTTGTTTTTCAACTTTCGCAGTAACTGTTGCACCTTCTACAACTGGGCTACCAACTTTCACGTTTTCGCCACCAACGAAAAGAACTTTGTCAAAAGTAACAGTTTCACCAGCTTCAGCATCTAATTTTTCAATGTAGATTTCTTGACCAGCTTCAACTTTAATTTGTTTTCCACCTGTTTCGATAATTGCGTACATACTTGCACCTCCTCATAATTACTAAGACTCGCCAAAACGAGGTAGACATAGAATGCCTTTTTGGAACCTGTCTTGCGCGGTTGTAGCATATAGCAGTTTAGGTGCTATAAACTATAACATAAAGATGTTATCACGAAACGTTGACTATTGTCAATAAATGTTCTGCTAACTATTTTTACGTAGCATCATTTCTTGCCTCGTTCCAAATCGAATAATTGCATATTTCTCAGCTTCTTCATCTGTGAAATAAACTTGGAACGGTATATTTTTTTGCAATTCTTTTTGTAAAAATATTTTTTGTACTTCTTTTGAAGCTGCAATTAATACCGCCTCGTCCTCCGAACTACTATATGTAACAAGTTCTCTTTCTAGCTCGTATGCAATTGATTCATGAGACATTACATATCCTGTCGCCTGGCACGCTGAGCAATCGTCTAATAATACATCACGGAGCGAGTGTTTTTTTCGCTTACGTGTCATTTCTAAGATACCGAGCTCTGTAAATCTAAGAACACGTGTATATGTACGATCCCTTTGTAATGAAGAAATGAGTCTCTCTCTTACTTTTTCTTTATTTTCTTGTTTTTCCATATTAATGAAGTCAATTAAAATCATACCACCAATATCACGCAGTCTTAATTGACGAGCAATTTCTTCCGCAGCTATTTCATTCGTCCGTAATACCGTATCTTGCAAATTCTGCTTTCCAGTAAATTTACCGGTGTTCACATCAATTACCGTCATTGTCTCCATTTGCTCAATAATTAAATAAGAACCGTTTGATAACCACACTATTTTTTGCAGTGCTTTTTCAATCTCACGCTCCACACCATAGTGAATGAACATAGAAGTTGTTTCATTGTAAAACGAAACCTTTTCTTTTCCTACTTTATCTTGCAATTCCGGTACTATACTGCGTGTATCTACAATTACTTTTTCAATTGTTTCAATCGGATTTTCTTTAAATACACGATCTAAAAAGGTTGCTGGACGATGGAGTAATAACGGTGCCTTTCCATGCTCTTCTTTTCTTTTTAATTCTTTATACAGATCTTGAAAATATTGCATTTCAATCTGCACTTCATCAATTGCACCTTTGTCACAAGCTGAACGGAAAATATACCCTCCGATTCCCTCTATTTGAATTTCAAGCAACTGTTGCCGTTTTTTATTATTTTTTATTTTCCGGGAAACAGCGCGCATTTCATCATAAGGCATATAAACGACATATTTCCCGGTAAATTCTACATTCGCTGTTAATTTTGGCCCTTTTGTATCAATCGCTTCTTTTACCACTTGCACAAGCAATGCTTGTCCTTCGTGCACTCGATATGATGATGGAACATCATCATATGAAAGATAGGCATGTTTTTCTAAACCGATATTTACAAACGCTGCATTCATCCCAGCAATCGTTCGTACGACACGTCCCACATAAATATGCCCAACAATCTCTTGCTCTTGATTTCGTTGCCATAAAAGCTCAACAATCTTTTGTTTTTCTTCTACAGCAACCCGTTTTTCCGAACCAGTATAGTTGATGTATAACGTCTTCAAAATACTTTCCTCACTTTTTCATTTTCTTTTCCTCTTACAATATAAAAGGTTAGTGTCCTCGTCAACACTAACCGATTAACTCTTCCACAGATGAAGTTGTTCGTTTTTCGGTAAAATAAGCATAAAGCAATTCGTTTTCGTCTAATGTATAATGCTCTTTATATTTACCATGAACGATAATCGAGTGCTTATACCCTCTCCGAAACTTTGTGAAAATCGTGTATAATTGATCCTCAGTTCGCACTTCAATTGGAGCAATCTTTTCAATATCTCGCTTGTTTCCATAATAACGTTCTAGTAAAAAACGCATAAACGCATAGCGCCGTTGCTTCCATTCTTGATATAAAGAAATAGCTAAAAATAGAAGCAGCACCCACATCATAATACTATTACTATTCCAAAACAGTTGCCACCCTAATATTACACTAAAAAAAACACATGATATTTTCATCATTTTCTCATGCGCTTGTAAATAAGGAAATTGATGTGATAAAACATTAAACAATACTTTCCCACCATCTAGTGGCCAAATTGGTAGTAAATTAAACCCTAGAATCATTAAATTGTTCCATACAAAAAAATGATAAAGTTCCTCACTAAACCATCCTGCCCTAGCCAAAACATACGCTAGCCCAATCATCCATACATGTTGAATAGGTCCTGCTATTACAACGATTAATTCTTCCTTTAACGGCTTATTCCCATGTTCCTCAAGCTCCGCCACCCCGCCAAACGGCAAAAGTTGTATTTGCTTGATTCTCCATTTATAATGAGCAGCTGCGAAGGCGTGCCCAAGTTCATGAATCAAAACGATAAAAAATAAAAGTAGTAATTCTTTAAAACGCGCCGTAAAAATCCCAATAGCTATAATTCCCCAAAACAGTGGATGCACTGTAATTTTTGACAATACTTCACTATATTTATTCAAATGAAATCACCTGAATCGGATCGATAAATTTTTCATTCTTTTTAATTGCAAAATAGAACTTGCCATTCTTGTTATCCGCATTGGTCCCAACTGTTCCAACCTTTTGTTTCTTTTCAACATAATCATATAATTTTACAGATGTCTCACCTAAATTTCCATACCATGATTCCGTACCATCTGCATGCTGGATCTCAACTATATTCCCAAACCCCTCTTTCTTACCAGCGAAAATAACAACCCCTTCATTTACCGATTCAACAGTTGCATTCGCAGCTGTTTGTACAAATACACCTTGGCCATCTTTTTGAAAACTTTGCATAACTTTCCCTGAAGCCGGAACTGCATAATCTTTTTGCTGTATGCCTTGCTTCTTTTCATTTGCAGGTAGAAAAGCGAGCGGTTTTCCAAATTGATTTTCGTACCATTTGGATACAGTAGCAAACTGAAATTCCTCTTGCATAACTTGTTTTACAACCGTTCTTGCTCCATCAAAAGAAGCTGGTGCATTTTTAAATAAAATGGCTACCGAGAGAACGAGAATCGCCGCTAATAAAAATTTAAATAAAAATACTTCCTTTCGAAAAAGAGGGTGCACCTCTTTTTCACCTTCTTCAATGAACATCGTTTCTCCATCAAAGTTTCCTTCAGAAAAATACTGTTCTTCCTCGAGCCTCTCTTGTTCTTCTTTTCTCTTTGCAATCCGTTTTTTAATCTCTTCTACACGTCTATTCTTCATCCTGTCCCCTTCCTTTTGCCACCTCTTCTTGCAAGAGAGGCAAGTAAAGTGAAACTATCTTCCCTACTGATTATTTCCCCCGCAAATAGCAGGGGAAATAAAAGTTCTCTATTTTCCAAACTTTATACAGTTTGTACATATGTATGAACCCTAAGAGGAAGATATTCATGAGAATAAAAAAGAAAGCACCTCGCATACATGCGAAGTGCTTTTAACGAATTCCAAAGAAATTTTTCATCTTTGTAAAAACAGATACTTTTTCTTGCCCAAACGCTTGTAAAGGGATAGATTCACCTAGCAAACGTCTTGCAATATTCCGATAAGCTAATGATGCTTTTCCATTCGGCTGCAATGCTACAGGTTCACCTGTATTTGTAGCACGAATAACTTCATCATCATCCTCGACAACTCCGAGCAACTCAATCGAAAGTGTACGTACAATTTCATCTACATCTAGCATATCTTGCTCATGTAGCATATGGCTACGCACACGGTTAATAACAAGTTTTGGTGGTTCGATATCTTCTTTTTCTAAAAGCCCAATAATACGGTCTGCATCACGCATAGAAGATACTTCAGGCGTCGTTACAACAATCGCTTTGTCCGCACCTGCCACCGCGTTTTTGAATCCCTGCTCAATACCAGCAGGACAATCAATTAATATGTAATCATAATCATAATCTTGACGTAATAGTTGTATTAACTCATCCATTTGTTCAGGTGTTACCGCTGACTTATCGCTCGTTTGTGCTGCAGGTAATAAATAAAGTTCATCAAAGCGCTTATCTTTTATAAGAGCCTGAGGTAAACGACAACGACCTTCGACGACATCAACAAGATCAAATACAATACGATTTTCTAGCCCCATTACTACGTCTAAGTTTCTTAGACCAATATCCGTATCAATTAAACATACTTTTTTCCCGGATAATGCTAAGGCTGTACCAATGTTTGCAGACGTTGTAGTCTTTCCTACCCCGCCTTTTCCAGATGTAATTACTATTGCCTCTCCCACAGCTATACAATTCCCCTTTCTAACTTTGTTAAATTAGGTCTAAGATGAGTGAGAAGTTGCAGGCGATCGACAACAATGTGATTGTTCTCATCAATATACGCACATTCYGCCGCCTCTGCTCCGTCTTCTTTCTCTTCCGGAGCCCGCATTGTCACATCACTAATTCGRAGTTGCATWGGRTTCATAACAGATGCTGCAATGACAGCATCTGTATCCCCATAATATCCAGCATGCGCAATTCCTCGTAATGATCCAACGACAAAAATATTTCCCCCAGCGATAACCGTTCCGCCTGGATTGACATCTCCAATTAACAATAGATTTCCTTTTACATGCAATACTTGACCTGAGCGAACAATTTTGGAAACAGGGACAATTTCTGTTTCTTCTTTCCACGCTATTGCTTCAGCTTTTGTTATGACATCACTCTCAATGGAATCCACAACAAGATTTTTTTTATTACGAATCAAAGTGCGAATTTCTTCTTGCTGTACATCTGTCAAATAGCGATTGCCGACTTTAACATGTACTTCAATTAATGAACGTCCATCACCATCGTAATAGTGAGTGGAAAGCTTTTCGTCCAGTTCTTGCAGTAATTCAGAGAATGAACAGCAATCATCTAAATGTAATGTCAGTCCATCTTTCGTCCCTTTTATCGTTATATTCTGTTGCTTTTTTTCTTCCACTAAAGTTCACCCCAACGATTCAATTCGACATAAAATTAGAAAATCCTTTTTTCTTTTTCTTCCATCGCTTTTGAAAGACGCACAAGATATCGTC
>NZ_JBFTMC010000098.1:0-16391 GCF_056396765.1 Bacillus sp. 05T22 | reverse complement strand
ATCCATTCGCTCGACTTGCATGTATTAGGCACGCCGCCAGCGTTCATCCTGAGCCAGGATCAAACTCTCCAATAAAGTTAGTTTGTCTAGCATCTAAAATAAAAATTGACGTTTCACGTTGTTTGTTTCGTTCAGTTTTCAAAGAACTCATTGCCGCCGAAGCGACTTTATCAATATAACATTTTGTTATATTTTCGTCAACAACTTTTTGTCTTAAAAGTTGTTTTCGTTTGTTTTCTTTGTTGTCTTTCGTGACAACGAATATAAATATACCAGTTCATTTATTAAAATGCAATAGTTTTTTAATAAAATTTTTAACCYAATCAAAAAGTATAAAAACAGTATCGATCCTCCTACATAAAGACACCTTTCTTCTATATAGTAAATGAATCATTTTAACTTCACTATATGACAAAAAGAAAAGCTTTGGAGAAATCTCCAAAGCTTGGATTAGTCTTGCTTATGACGCATCGCTGGGAATAACAGCACGTCGCGAATAGATGGCGCATTTGTTAATAGCATAACAAGACGATCAATACCAATTCCAAGTCCACCTGTAGGAGGCATGCCGTACTCAAGTGCTTCAATATAATCATTGTCCATCATATGCGCTTCATCATTACCTTGTTCACGCTCTTTTAATTGCGCTTCAAAACGTTCTTTTTGATCGATTGGATCATTTAATTCCGTAAATGCATTCGCATGCTCACGAGCAACAATGAATAACTCGAAACGATCTGTAAAGCGTGGATCTTCATCATTCTTTTTCGCAAGCGGAGAAATTTCCACTGGGTGTCCATAGATAAATGTAGGTTGAATTAACTTTTCTTCTACTTTTTGTTCGAAGAATTCATTGATAATATGACCAACTTCCATTGTATCTTTAATTTCCACACCATGTTCTTTCGCCAATGTACGTGCTTCTTCCACGCTCATCGGGCTCCAGAAATCTGCTCCAGAATATTGTTTAATTGCATCTACCATGTGGAGACGTGTCCATTCTGGCTCTAAATTAATTTCTTGCTCACCGTACTGGATTGTTGTTGTACCTAGTACTTGCTTTGCGATATGAGCAATCATGTTTTCTGTTAGTTTCATAATATCTTCATAGTCAGCATATGCTTCATATAATTCGATCATTGTAAATTCAGGATTATGACGTGTTGACACACCTTCATTACGGAATACACGGCCGATTTCGTATACCTTCTCTAAGCCACCTACAATAAGGCGTTTTAAGTGTAACTCAATTGCAATACGCATATATAATTCCATATCTAACGCATTATGATGCGTAATGAATGGGCGAGCAGAGGCACCGCCCGCAATCGCGTGCATCATTGGTGTTTCTACTTCAAGGTAGCCATTATCATCTAAGTATCTTCTCATTTCACGAATGATTTTACTACGAGTAACAAATGTTTCACGGCTCTCCATGCTCGTAATTAAATCTAGGTAACGTTGGCGGTAACGTTGTTCAACATCTTTCAACCCATGGTATTTATCTGGAAGTGGACGAAGAGCTTTCGTTAATAACGTAAATCCTGTTGCTTTCACTGAAAGCTCACCTACGTTCGTTTTGAAAACTTTCCCTTCAATTCCTACTAAATCACCTAAGTCAGCTGTATTAAATAATTCATATTGCTCATCTCCAACAGCATCTTTACGAACATAGATTTGAACTTGTCCGTGTAAATCTTGGATATGCGCAAAACCTGCTTTCCCTTTACCGCGCTTTGTCATAATACGGCCAGCAATAGAAACAGAGATTCCTTTCTCTTCTAATTCTTCTTTAGAGAACTCTCCATACAAGTTTAATAATTCTTTCGTTGAATTCGTACGTTCAAAACGTTTACCAAACGGATCGATCCCTTGTTCACGTAAGTTATGTAACTTCTCACGACGAACAAGCAATTGGTCATTTAATTCTTCGTGGTTCATGTTATCCATGGTATTGATATCACTCCAGCTCTATTAAATTTTACAATATATACAGTATATCATTTTCTACTCAACTAGAAAAACTGCCAGTAGTATACTGGCAGTTCTTCTTTCTTTCACGTAATTATAGGTAGTGAGAGAAGGAATGTCAAACGTTCTCTCTTTCCTCCTTTTAACCAACGTGAATTGTTTTTTGTTTTGTTTCTACTTCTTCTATAAATGCACCTAATAAAGAGGCAAGATCTTCACGAGTATTACAAGTATTAATTGCATTACGTACTCTCGCATTACCACCAACACCTTTTAAATACCAAGCTGCATGCTTTCTCATCTCTCTTACTGCAATATCTTCATTCTTTAAGTCAATAAGACGATCTAAGTGCAACATACATACATCCATTTTCTCACGCACTGTTGGTTCCGGCATTAATTCCCCTGTTTCTAAATATTTTACTGTACGATAAATCATCCATGGGTTCCCGAGAGCTGCACGCCCAATCATAACGCCATCTACCCCTACTTCATCAAGCATACGTTTCGCATCTTGAGGAGTTTCTACGTCACCATTTCCAATAACAGGAATATTCACAGATTGTTTTACCTGTTTAATAATATCCCAATCCGCTTTCCCTTCATACATTTGAACACGTGTACGTCCATGAACCGCTACCGCTTGACCGCCTGCACGTTCCACAGCTCTAGCATTTTCAATTGCGAAAATGTGGTCTTCATCCCAGCCAATACGCATTTTAACTGTAACTGGTTTTTCAACAGCATCTACAACGGCCGCTACCATTTCATATACTTTATCTGGATCTAATAACCACTTTGCACCAGCATCACACTTCGTAATTTTCGGAACTGGGCAACCCATATTGATATCGATAATATCCGCCGTTGTGTTTTTATCTACATATTTCGCAGCACCAACAAGCGTTTCCTTCTCACCGCCAAAAATTTGTAAACTTAGCGGCTTCTCTCTCTCATCGATATATAACATATCTAATGTTTTTTGGTTATTAAATAAAATCGCCTTATCACTTACCATTTCAGCACATACTAAACCTGCACCAAATTCTTTTACTGTTAAACGGAATGCAGAGTTACACACTCCCGCCATTGGTGCTAGTACAACTGGATTCTTCATCTCAATGTTTGCAATCTTTAACACTCGACTGTCTCCTTCTTTTATCCTCACTTTGGCATTAATTCATCTATTGAAATATTTAATGTCTTAGCAACTTCTACTACAAAATCTTGAGAAGGGGTTCTATTCCCTCTCTCTACTTCTCCTAAAACAGATACAGATACCCCTAATTCCTTTGCAAAACCTTCTTGTGTATAACCTTTTAATTTCCGAAAAGCACGAATGCGTCTTCCCCATTTTTCTGCTTCCATACCGTTACTCCCTCTCGCCTTTTCATTTCATCTACTTGCGAACGTGAAATATTTTGTTTTATATCTTGATTGATCTCTAACAACGGAACGATAACAAAAGCTCTTTCGAACATCCGCGGATGCGGCACAATAAGATTCTCTGCTTCAATATTTTCTTGATTATAGAGCAAAACGTCAAGGTCAATGGTTCGCGGGCCCCATCTAATTTCCCTTTTTCTTCCTAAATTTATCTCAACCTTTTGCGTTACTTTCAACAATTCTTGCGGCGGTAAATTGGTAGAAATTTTTATAACTAAATTTAAAAAACGATTTTGATCTGTATATCCCACTGGATCTGTTTCATATACAGAAGAGACATCCTCCACTTGAATATGAGGATTTTTATTTAACAGCTCAATCGCTTGCAATAAATAAACATAACGATCACCAATATTTGATCCTAACGCAACGTATACTACATTTTTCATGGTCGATCTCTCGTAATTTCTACCGCCACAGCACGATAGTGCCCTGGTATTGGTGGATCCGGTTTAACAACCTTTACTGTACATCGCARAATACTTACGTACTGATTCAATATATTCGCCGCTATATTTTCCGCAATACTTTCTACAAGCTTATATGTTCGATCTTCTACCACTTGTCTGCAAAGTTCAAAGAGCTCTCCGTAGTTTACCGAATACTCTAAGTTATCACTTTCGCCCGCTTGTTTTAAATCCAGTTCCACTGTTAAATCCACTTTAAATCTTTGCCCCAATTTATTCTCTTCTGGAAATACGCCATGATAGCCATAAAACTCCATATCATGAATATAAATTTTATCCAATCATTTTACCCCCTTGCCAATCATTGCATCCATCATCTTTGCCATACGTGCCATTTCCTTCACATCATGAACACGAATCATTTCACAGCCTTTATCAATACCAAGACAAATCGATGCTCCTGTGCCTTCTACACGTTCCTCTACCGGCAAATCTAAAACATGACCGATAAACGATTTTCTCGAAGTCGCAAGAAGGACTGGATACCCTAACACATGTAATTTTTCTAGATTACGCATCGCTTCTAAATTTTGTTCTGGCGTCTTCGCGAAACCGATACCCGGATCTAAAACGATATTCTCATCAGGTACACCTGCACCTTTTGCAATTTTAACACTCTCATATAGATCCGCAATCATATCCGCCATAAGATTACGGTAATTTGTGTTATCGCGATTATGCATTAAAATTATCGGCACATTATAATGTGCCGCAACTTCTGCAATTTTCGGTTCCGCCTTTGCTCCCCATACATCATTAATAACATGAGCACCCGCTTCAATTGCTTGTTTGGCTACTTCAGCTTTATACGTATCGATAGAAATAGGCACTTTCACTTCTTTCGAAACCGCTTGAATCATCGGAATTACACGCCCTAATTCTTCCTCCACCGAAACTTTCGCGAAACCAGGACGAGTTGATTCCCCACCGATATCAATAATATCAGCTCCATTACTCACCATTTCTCTCGCATGACTTACAGCTGCGTTCACCTCATCGTAGTTTCCACCATCTGAAAATGAATCTGGTGTAACATTTAAAATCCCCATGATTAATGTTTTTTTATTTAAGTCCAATGTATATTCGCCGCAGCGCAAATCATAATTCCACTTCACACTACACATCTCCTCTTAGCAGTTCATTTCGGCTCCAAAGACTTTCTCTATGCATTTCATACACACACATGAAAGACTTTGTAACCTTCCCTTCTTTACCTGGAAAATTAACTTCTTCAATCTGATTAAGTGGGACAATTTCTTGAATAGAATTTGTTACAAACACCTCATCGGCAGAAAGCAATTCCTTTTGTGTAAACAAACCTTCTTCTACACGTACATCTAATACTTCAGCAATTCTTATAATAAAAGCGCGAGTGATCCCATTTAAAATCCCTGTTTCCAGCGACGGCGTGTATAAAACACCCTCCTTCACAAAAAAGAGATTCGAAACAATCCCCTCCGCTACATAACCTGCTTCAGTAAGGAAGATTCCTTCTTTATTCACAACATTTCCAATTTCACGTTTTCCTAAAATGTTATTTAAATAGTGATGAGACTTTAAACGAAACGTCCCTTCCGGCGTATTTCGTTTTTGATTCAAAATAACGCCTTTCTTTTCTACCGCTTTACCCGGAACCGTCAAAGGTTTTATAAATACAATAACGGAAGGCTCTTCATATAGCCCTGTCTGTAAGCCTATTTCACCTATACCAGCTGAAACATTAAAACGAACATACGCATGTTCTAATCCATTTCGCACGAGTAATTCCTGCAAAATACGAAGTACGTCATCTTTCGTCATCTTCCACTCAATTTGCAATACAGAAAGGGCATCCATTAAACGCTCATAATGATCGTCTAATAAAAACGGATAGCCATTATAAATACGAAATGTCTCAAAAACCCCCAGCCCATATAAATACCCATGGTCATAAGGGGAGATTTTCGCCTCACTCGCTTCCACATATGCACCATTTACATAAATTAACATGACGATACACTGGGGCTATAACTACGAATAAAGTTCTGCAGTAACTCTTTCCCATGTGAAGTCATAATGGATTCCGGATGGAACTGCACTCCTTCAATTGGCAATGTTTTATGACGAAGCGCCATAATCTCTCCCTCTTCTGTCCAAGATGTCACTTCTAAACATTCTGGCAATGTTTCTTTTTTTACAATAAGAGAATGATAACGCGTTGCTGTAAATGGATTTGGAATGTCTGCAAAAATCAGGTTTCCATCATGATACATAAGAGAAGTTTTTCCATGCATTAAACGATCCGCACGAACAACATCGCCTCCGAACACCTGTGCAATCGATTGATGACCTAGACACACACCAAAAATCGGAATCTTTCCTGCAAAATATTTAATGACACCCATACTTATACCAGCTTCATTCGGACTACAAGGACCTGGTGAAATCATAAGAAAGTCAGGTTTCATTTGTTCAATATCTGAAATTGTAATTTCATCATTGCGCTTGACGATAAGCTCTTGTCCAAGTTCCCCAAGAAATTGCACTAAATTAAACGTAAATGAATCATAATTATCAATCATCAATATCATTTCTCTCACCTAACCGTTTCTTCGCTGCTTTCTTTCGCACGCCATAAGGCGATTGCTTTTTTCAACGATTCTTCATACTCATATTTCGGATTTGAATCAATTACAATTCCTGCCCCTGCCTGCACATATGCTTGGCCATCTTTTGCAAGAAGCGTACGAATCACAATATTTAATTCCATATCTCCTGAATAACCAATCCAACCAATTGAACCTGTATAAATTCCACGGCGAACCGGTTCTAATTCCTCTATAATTTCCATCGTACGTATTTTAGGTGCCCCCGTAATTGTTCCACCTGGAAACACAGCTCTTACTAAATCGAAAGCATCCTTATCCGTTTCAACCTCACCACGAACGTTTGAAACGATATGCATAACATGCGAATATTTTTCAATGACCATAAATTCATCTACTTCTACAGTTCCATACTTACAAACTCTCCCTAAATCATTACGCTCTAAATCCACAAGCATGACGTGTTCTGCACGTTCCTTTTCATTTTCAATTAACTCTTTCGCTAAACTCTCATCTTCTTGTTCGTTTTTCCCACGAGAACGTGTACCAGCAATCGGACGGGTACTCACTTCATTCCCTTGCTTTTTAATTAACAATTCAGGTGAACCGCTAACAATTTGAAAATCTCCAAACTCTAAATATCCCATATATGGTGATGGATTAATTTCACGAAGACTCGTATAAATCTCCAGTGGGTGTGTTTGTAATGTTTTCTCTTGTCTTGTAGACAAATTCACTTGAAACACATCTCCAGCCCCAATATATTCTTGAATACGCTGAACAGCTTTCATAAATCCTTCTTCTGTAAAAGCTACCGCTTCATTTCTATTTTCAGGACATTCAAATGGCACTTTAACTTCAGGAATTTCCTTCATCCAAAGGCTCTTCCATTCATTTAAACGACTTTCCGCTTCCTCACGTTCATCTATATAATGCGTAATAATCCACAACACATTCTCTTGTTGATCATACACAAACACGTCATCAAATAATAAAAAGAATATGTCAGGTATATCCACATCATCCTCCGCAAGGGAAGGAAGTTTTTCAATATAACGGATACAGTCATAACTAAAATATCCGATTGCACCACCTTGAAATGGCGGATAGTCCGGATTATGCTTCGTTCTCCATCGTTCCATATACCTTTGCATTAAATCTAACGGATTGCCTTTCTCCATTGTTTCCTTACCGCTTTCACTTATATGTAACGTTTCATCTTTCCCCTGAATCACCGCTACCGGATCGAGCCCCGCAATACTATAACGACCCCCACGTCCACTTTCTAACAAAATATGTTGATTCTTATTCTGAGAAAGAAACTTATATTGCTTAAAAAAATCTAAATGATATGGAACAGAAAGCGCTAAAGATTTTCTTCGCTGCATACCAACACCCCGTCTTCTTTTATCCCACTCCCTTAGACTAATCACCCCAAATTACAGATGGTTAATATGACATACTCGTCCCTGAGAGCTAGTGAAAATATTTTAACTTTACTACTACTTATTTTACATGAAGTTTTCTAGTCATTCACTATTTTCAAACGAAAAAAGAAAAAGCATTCCTTTTCAGGAATGCTTTTTCTGGCCATACTAATTATGATTCAAATTGATAAAGCGGTGTACTTAAATAACGTTCACCATTACTTGGAATAATTACAAGAACCTTTTTCCCTTTACCAAGCTTTTTCGCAACTTCTGTCGCGGCATAAATGACAGCACCTGAAGAAATACCAACTAAAATACCTTCTTCACGAGCCACTCTTCTCGCATATTCAAATGCCTGTTCTGTCTTCACTTGAATAATTTCATCATATACTTCTACATCCAATGTTTCAGGAACGAATCCAGCCCCAATACCTTGAATCTTATGCGGACCTGGTTTCCCACCAGATAACACCGGAGAATCTGCAGGTTCTACTGCGTAAATTCTAATATCTTTATATATTTCTTTTAACACTTCACCAGCACCTGTAATTGTTCCACCAGTACCGATACCAGCGATAAATGCATCTAATTGATTACCCATTTGTTCAACAATTTCTGGCCCTGTCGTCAAACGGTGAATTTCTGGATTCGCCGGGTTTTGGAATTGTTGTGGTATAAAGTAACCATGCTCTTTCGCTAATTCAGTTGCCTTACGAATTGCGCCGCCCATTCCTTCTGAACCCGGAGTTAATACTAATTCAGCTCCATAAGCACGTAATAAGTTACGACGTTCAATACTCATTGTCTCCGGCATTACTAAAATTGCCTTATAGCCCTTTGCAGCCGCTACCATCGCTAAACCAATTCCTGTGTTACCACTCGTTGGTTCAATAATTGTATCGCCTTCTTTTAATAATCCCTTTTTTTCAGCAGCTTCGATCATAGATAATGCAATACGATCTTTTACGCTACTTCCAGGGTTCATGAATTCTAATTTTAAGTAAATGTCTGCACTGTCTTGCTCTACGATGCGGTTCAACTTAACGATCGGCGTTTTCCCGATTAATTCTGAAACTGATTGTGCCACTCGCATTCCTGTCACTCCTAACACCGAGTATTTTTATTGGTTTTATCTACATTTTAATTTTGACAGAATTTTTCTTACTTGTCAATTTATTTAGATGATTCGCAATTGCTAGAAAACCCTTTTGTTTACAAGCTTTCAATCAAGTTTGTAATATCTTCTTTAGAGAAATTATATCGCTCATTACAGAAATGACAATGCACTTCCGTTTCATCTTCTTCCTCACGAACTTGTTCTAATTCTTTTTTACCGAGGCTAATTAATACACTCTCAATACGTTCACGAGAACATGTACAATTAAATTGAACGTCCATTGTTTCTAATACCTTCACTTTTTCTTTTCCTAGTACTTCGTATAATAATTCCTCTGGCGAAAGACCTTGTTCAATTAATTTTGAAACAGGTGGGATTTTTTGCAGACGCTCTTCAATAAAGGAGATTGTCTCTTCCTGTGCTCCTGGCATAATTTGCAGGATAAATCCACCTGCAGCAAGTATGCTATCATCCCCATTTACAAGGACACCAATACCAACAGAAGAAGGCGTTTGCTCAGAAACAGCAAAATAATACGTGAAATCTTCCCCTAATTCTCCCGAAACAATTGGAGACTGCCCGATAAACGGTTCACGCATACCGATATCTTTAATTACCGTTAAAAATCCTTCTGTACCTACCGCTTGATATACACGTAATTTCCCTTGCTCTGTTGCTTCAAAATCAACGTGGGGATTCGTTACATATCCACGCACATCTCCATTCGCATGAGCATCCACTAAGATTGGGCCAAGTGGGCCATTTCCTTCCACCTTAATCGTCAGCTTCTGATCACCTTTTAACATAGCCCCCATCATTGCACCAGCTGTTAACGAACGCCCAAGTGCTGCTGAAGCAGTTCTCCATGTATCATGACGTCTTTGCGCCTCACTTACCATATTTGTTGTACGTACACTATACGCACGAACTTCTCCATCAAACGCTAACGCTTTTACTAAATAATCTTTCATACTTATTTATTCACCCTTCTCATGCTGTAAATTTGCATTACGTTCATATAGCATATGCAAGCCTTTTAATGTTAAAAACGGATCTACAACATCAATTACATTAGATTCTTCTGCAATTAATTTTGCTAATCCTCCAGTTGCAATAACTTTCGGTTCTTGTTTAGCTTCTTCTTTCATACGCCTCACAATACCTTCCACTTGTCCAACATACCCATAAAGAATGCCAGCTTGCATTGCACTTACTGTATTTTTCCCAATAATACTACTTGGTTTTGTAATTTCAATACGAGGAAGTTTAGCCGCTCTACTGTATAAAGCTTCTGCCGAAATCATAATACCTGGTGTAATTACCCCGCCCATATAATGCTTATTTTCGTTAATATAACAATATGTAGTAGCTGTTCCAAAATCGACAATAATAAGCGGGCCTCCGTATAATTGGATACCAGCTACAGCATTTACAATACGATCCGCTCCAACCTCACGCGGATTTTCATATTTAATATTTAAACCTGTTTTTATTCCTGGTCCCACTACAAGTGGTTTAATTTTGAAATATTTCTCACACATACGCTCTAAGGCAAACATAATTGGTGGTACAACCGAAGAAACAATAATTCCTTTCACATCTTGAAAAGAAAGGCCTTCATGTTCAAGTAACTGTTTCACTAACATACCATATTCATCTTCTGTTTTATGACGATCAGTCTCCATGCGCCAATGCTGACGAAGTTTCCCATCTTCAAATACACCAAGCACCGCATTTGTATTCCCTACATCCAATACAAAAATCATATTCTCACCACTTATCTTATTTAATCTATATTTGTGCAGTATGTACAAAACTRATAATGCCATCATATCATACATACCTATATAATCAGTTTTTCCATCTTCACCATTTTACAAAAAGATCGTTCACTATTTCAATTTTTAAAGCAAAGAAGCTTCAAATTTATATACAAGTACACAAATTTCTCAGCATAGAAAAAAGGAGTGACTATTGTCACTCCTTCATTTCTTATTTATCTTCTGCGTTCTCATCATCTTTTTTCATTGTGATATTCACTTTCACATCTTCAGAGGACTTTTTACGCTCAGGTAAAACTCCATAATCATATAAATGATTAATTTGCTCTGCATCTAACGTTTCCACTTCAAGTAACGTTTTTGCGATAATATCAAGCTTATCACGTTTTTCAGTAAGAATTTGTTTTGCACGAGCATAACATTCTTTCATAATCGTTTGCATTTCTACATCGATGTCATGTGCAATTGCATCACTGTAGTTTTGTTCTGAATGGAAGTCTCTTCCTAAGAACACCTGACCACCTTGTGAGCTTCCAAACTGCATCGGTCCAAGCTTATCACTCATACCAAATTCCGTTACCATACGTCTCGCAATGCCAGTCGCACGTTGGAAGTCGTTATGAGCTCCTGTACTCACTTCACCAAATACAACTTCCTCAGCCACTCGGCCACCAAGTAAACCAGTGATTTTATCAAGTAATTCTGGTTTTGTCATGAAGTAACGATCTTCTTTCGGAAGCATTACCGCATACCCACCAGCTTGACCACGAGGAACAATTGTTACTTTATGAACGATATCCGCCTCATCAAGCACGACACCAATTACAGTATGGCCCGCTTCATGGAATGCGACAATATTACGTTCTTTTTCAGAAATAACACGACTTTTCTTCGCAGGACCTGCAATAACACGATCCGTCGCTTCATCGATATCAGACATGTCAATTTTCTTTTTATCTTGACGCGCAGCTACTAATGCAGCTTCGTTTAATAAGTTCTCAAGATCTGCACCAGAGAATCCTGGTGTGCGAGTCGCAATTGCTCTTAAGTTAATATCATCATCAAGTGGTTTGTTACGTGCATGTACTTTCAGTACCGCTTCACGTCCATTTACATCTGGACGATCCACTGTAATTTGACGGT
This sequence comes from Bacillus sp. 05T22, assembly GCF_056396765.1. NCBI lineage: Bacteria > Bacillati > Bacillota > Bacilli > Caryophanales > Bacillaceae > Bacillus > Bacillus sp. 05T22. The sequence continues at coordinate 4,451 of NZ_JBFTMC010000098.1, read as the reverse complement.
CAAAACGTCCTGGACGTAATAACGCTGGGTCAAGAATATCAGGACGGTTTGTTGCAGCGATGATAATAATACCTTCGTTTGCACCGAATCCATCCATTTCAACAAGAAGTTGGTTTAGCGTTTGTTCACGTTCATCGTGACCACCACCAAGACCTGCCCCACGTTGACGACCTACTGCATCAATCTCATCGATAAAAATGATACAAGGAGCATTTTTCTTCGCATTTTCAAACAAATCACGTACACGGGAAGCACCGACACCAACGAACATCTCTACGAAATCAGAACCACTAATAGAGAAGAAAGGAACGCCAGCTTCACCTGCAACAGCACGTGCAAGCAATGTTTTACCTGTACCTGGAGGTCCAACTAGCAGAACACCCTTAGGAATACGGGCACCAACTTCAGCAAACTTGCGAGGATCTTTTAAGAATTCTACTACCTCAACAAGTTCTTGTTTCTCTTCGTCTGCTCCAGCTACATCTCTGAAGCGCACTTTTTTCTTTTCATCATTGTATAACTTCGCCTTACTTTTCCCGAAATTCATAACACGGCTACCGCCGCCCTGAGCTTGATTTAGTAAGAAGAAGAATAAGATGAAGATAATCACAAACGGAATGATAGAAGTAAAGAATGTCACCCAAGCACTTGTTTCCTCTGCTGGTTGATACTTCACTTCAGCACCTTGCGCTTTGTCATTAATTTTCTTTTGTAATTCTTCAGTATTTGGTGCATAAGTAACAAATTGTTCTTCCTGACTAGCATTGCTAAATTGTCCTTTTACCTCAAACACACCATTTTTTGGTTGAAGCTGCACATTACGCACTTCACCTTTTTCAAGTTTAGTAATGAATTTATCGTAGCTAACTGATGTTGTTTTTTGTGTTGAACCATTAAAATAGCTCACGATTCCAATCACTACTAAGAATATCAGTAAATAAAAGATGGTATTACGGAAGATACGATTCATTCCTAACCTCCTCTCACGGCATAAACACTATAGTAAATCGTAACATAGAAAAACTTTCCTATCCAATTTTAACGCCTGTATTTAATTAATTTGAGTAAACGCTTGGTTTCAATACTCCAACATAAGGAAGATTACGATATTGCTCCTTATAATCTAAGCCATATCCTACAACAAATTCATGAGGAACAGTAAATCCAACATAATCCGCTCGCAGGTCGACTTTGCGACCAGTTGGCTTATCTAGTAGCGTAACAATCTTTACAGATTTCGCCTTACGATATTTGAATAGGTCCACTAAGTAACTTAATGTAAGGCCGCTATCAATAATATCTTCAACGATTAAAATATCGCGACCTTCTACAGAAGTATCAAGGTCTTTTAAAATTTTCACTTCACCTGTTGAAACTGTAGAATGACCGTAGCTAGAAACAGCCATAAAATCCATTTCAAGATATGTATCTGTTCTTTTCAATAAATCTGCCATAAATGGCATTGCACCCTTTAATACACCGATTGCAAGAGGTACTGTATTTTTGTAATCCTCTGCAATAATTGCACCTAGCTCATGCACCTTTTCTTGTATTTGTTCTTCGGAAATTAATACTTTTTCGATATCTTCATTCATCATTTCATTATCCTCCTGGAAGACTCCTTGCTTTTGTAGTGAATAATCATATATTTATCCTTATCTGCTGTTCCGTGTGAAATAGCAAATGCAGATTGTTTCAACAACGGAACCCAAATAATGTTCCCGCTTGCATCACAAACAATCGGCCACTCTTCTCTCTTTTCTTTTGGTACTTTTTCCTCAATAAAAATAGCTTTTATCTTTTTTGTACCACTCATACCTTTTATTGACATGCGATCTCCGTTTTCTCTAGAGCGAATAAGAAGAGGATATGATATATCATTATACTTAGCAACAAATACTGTTTCATTCATGTTACTTGGTAATTCCTCATTTACTTCTGCTACAAGTTCATCACCGTTTGCTAAGGTAACAGCACCCGGTACTGATAAAACTTGTGAAAAAGGAAAAACAATTTCTTGCTTAAATCGGAAACTACATTCTTCATATGTACGAACAATTTTTAGGCCACCAGGAAAATCAAGTGAGCCTGAAGGGTGTGTCCGCTTAAAAAATGCAATAACTTTGTCAATATGTATAGAAGAAAGCGAAGACGGAATCTTGTATTCATAAAGATAGTTTAATATTAGTTGAATCCCTCTCCTTTGTAAAGGCATAGACATGGATTCAAAGGCAGGAATTGATAAGACAATGTGTTTATCACTTTTTTTTGTAATTACTTTATTCATCTTYTCAAAAGCTAATTCCTGCAAATACGCCTCATCCTCTTGCATAAGCATACTAAAATTTTGAAATCGCTCATGCACATGCGGATTTTCCTCTTTTAAATAAGGTAGAACATACTTACGTAATCGATTCCTCGTATATACTTCCTTTTCGTTACTTGGATCCATACGTGGTGTAACCCCTAACCTTTTACAATAAGCATTAATCTCTTCCTTTGTTACCACTAACAAAGGCCTAATTACATATCCACCATGGAAAGGGCGTTTCACGGCAATTCCAGCATAACCCTTCGGAGTACTCCCGCGGACGAGACGCATTAAAATCGTCTCCATCTGATCATCTCCATGATGCCCAAGAGCTACATATCGTGCATCATATTTCTTCATTATTCTTTCCAAAAATGCATATCGGCATTCCCTAGCAGCCACCTGTGCATTCATTCCATATTGCTGTTGATATTGCGATACATTAATTCTTATCGTTTCGCAAATAACCCCAATCTTCCGGCAAAGATTTTCTACAAATTGTAAGTCTTCATAGGATTCATCTCCTCTAAACATGTGATCCACATGCGCGACTACAATCTTCAATTTCTTCTCTTCCCTTTTCTCTAATAAATAATATAAAAGAGCTAAAGAATCAGGGCCTCCAGAAACTCCTACAACAATTGTCGAATGTTCCTCTAATACATCATGCTGCTTTGCAAACTCATCTACTTTTTCAACAAATGTATCTCTCAACTCCGCAATCACCTTTCGTTAAAACCAAACAATAACATACTTTTTACCTTACTTATAATGGTACAACTTTTACAAACTTTGTGCAAAAAAAAGATGTACAAAATTCACTTTTTTATCTTACATCCCTTCCCTATCTTCATAGAAATAATAAAGCTACTTTCTCCTATAAAAAAAGGCCTAGGTATCAACCTAGACCTCATAACCAAACTGAAGAGATTTCCGCTCCCCTATTGCGCTTGTTTACCCATAATTGGAATCGTAGCCCACTTTGGCATATTCTTCTTTACCTTCGCAACGACAATCGTCATATCATCATTGATATATCCATCACTAGATCGAATGACCTCTTCCATAATAATATCGGCAATTTCTTGTGGATCATCGGTTTGTAATTCTTTAATTTTACGCTTCATCCACAATTCATGGTTTTCCACATGTTGCGCCCCTTCAAAAATCCCATCACTCATCATAATTAGAATGTCCTCTGTTTTTAATTGTTCACCAACAACATCCACCTCAACATCCTCAATGATTCCCATTGGCAAGTTGCTTGCTTCTATTTGTAAAACGTTATTTCCACGTTTTACAAAACTTGGGGTTGAACCAATTTTTAAAAACTTAGCGCTTGCATCACGTAAATCTACCATAGCTAAATCAAGCGTCGTAAACATTTCTTCTGTCGTCCTCAATGAAAGAATTGAATTAATAGACTTAATAGCAATTTCTTCATCAATACCGGATTGCAATATTTTTTGTAACAATTTTACCGTTTCCTTACTTTCCATATGTGCCCTTTGTCCATTGCCCATTCCGTCACTAATGGCAAGGGCATATTTCCCAACACTTAAATCCATCATCGCATACGAATCTCCTGATACAAATCCGCCTCCTTTTGCCGCTGTAGCAAGCCCTGTATCAAGAGAAAATGTTTTCGCTGATCCAAAAGATATCATGCTATGACCATTTGGATAAGCAGAAGGTTCTTCATGTTTAACAATAATATTTTCTTTTAAAATATCCGAAAGCATCGGCGCAACTAATTTGTCACATTCCCCATGTTGATTAGATGCTGCCGGAATCATCATTTCAATATCAATATTCCCTCTATCTAAACAATAGATATCAACATGTTCCACCCCGACACCAAAGTCACGAAACGCTTGTAAAATTTGTTCTTCCTGTACCTGATGATTTTCCCGTTCACGCTGAATTTCTTTCGCAAAATCTTCCATTACTTTTGAAACACCTAATAATTGTTCTGCAACAATTCTACGATTCTCTTTCATTTGTTTTCGTAACTTTTGCCCCTCATAGAAATGACCTAATTCTCCTGCCATTAAATCTGTTACCTTTTTTCCTCTTACGCAGTGCTTTTCCCATTCACGAACCAACTTACGGTTATGCTGAAGCGTCCCTTCTTCTGTTT
>NZ_JBFTMC010000097.1:0-29998 GCF_056396765.1 Bacillus sp. 05T22 | reverse complement strand
CATTAAAAGAAGGGATCAAAGAATTAAAAGTGCAACCCGTCACTCCGCAAAAATAAGGAATGTGCTTATTTTCTTACTACTAGTAATGGAATTTATGTAAATTACCAAAGAAACATCTTTATTCACTGAGAAGGTATAGCTACTCCATTTGTAATATTATTGCAATGATTGTAATGATAATTCTGAAAAGTTGAAATCAAATTCTAATGCTAAGGGTATTTCTAATTGTTTGGTTGGATTTTCAGAAAGAGTAAGGTAAATACTTTTAAAATAATATAAAAGGAAAATCAGGTGCCTTTATGCGTGTTAAATTAGCATAAATAGGCATATGTAGAGAGTTCAAACTTATTTGAATTTAAAGCATTGTTAACCCCGGTGAAACACGAATTATTCTAATTGTTAGTACAATTAGAATATAAGATTTAATTGGAAAGAAGGGGTTATTATGAAAGAAACAATTAATAGTTATGAAGATTTATTGGATATGTTAGATTCGTTATTGCGTGAACCAACTCAATTTTGGGATGATTTTTATTCTAATCGTGAAAAAGGAGTTCCCTTTTTTACTAATAAACCAGATGAGAACTTAGTTAATTATTTCGAGAAAAAATTACTTAATCCAGGAAAAGTTCTTGAACTCGGATGCGGTCCAGGCAGGAATGCAATTTACTTTGCTGAAAAAGGATGCTTAGTTGATGCAGTAGATCTATCACAGGAATCAATTCAATGGGCAACCGAACGGGCAAAAGAAAAAAATGTAAATATAAATTTTATTTATAACAATATCTTTGACTTACAAATTGAAGAGGGTACATACGATATTGTATATGATTCAGGATGCTTTCACCATATTGCTCCACACAGAAGAATGAGTTATATAGATTTGGTGAAAAAGGCTTTAAAACCAGGTGGTTATTTTGCAATCACTTGTTTTGTTCAAGGTGGAGAATTAGGTGGAGCAGACATAACGGATTGGGAAGTATACAAACTGCAAAGTCTTAAAGGTGGATTAGGTTTTACAGATAAAAAACTTAGAGCCATCTTTAAAGATTTTTCTGAAGTAGAAATACGTAGAATGAAAGAGATAAAACAATCGAATAAAGTATTTGGTGTCTCTGGACTTTGGACAGCCTTATTCACGAAAAATTCCACTGAATAATAAAAAATGCTATTCTTTTTGTAGAAATATACAGAAAGGATGGCGTTTTTGGTATGAATATATCGATTTTTGATGAGCTACAATTGTTTTCTAAAGAATTACAACGAAAAAGTAAATCTCGTTGGCACAACTATATAGTCGCTTTTTTAGGGATTCAAGGAAAAACTAAGCTTAAGAAGATGGGGTTTTAGTGGTTGCAACCTCCTTAATTGATAAGTCAAAAAGCAAAATAATTTCGTTTTGTGAGCATTTTAAAATCTGAGGTTGATGGGCATGTGGCGTTATCCCGTAACGAGCGGGAAAATCCTTTTATTGTTTCTATAAAGTAGGGAAGAAGGAGATTGACTATGATTACAAAGGTAATGGGAAAAAGTGCATGGGAAGTAGCAAAAGCAAAAGGAAACATAATGGAAGCTTCACTGATGCAAGAAGGGTTTATTCATTGTTCTTTTTTAGAACAATCTCTTCAAGTGGCAGAAAAGCATTTTAGTACTGAAGTGGAGTTAGTATTACTTGTAATTAATCCGTCGTTAGTTGAGGCGGAGATAAAATATGAATTGGCTTCTAATGGTCAAAACTATCCACATATATACGGAACCATAAATGCTAATGCTGTTGTGAAAGTAGTAGAACTTCAGAAAGAAAATGGCGGCTATGTTTTACCAGTAGAGTTGGAACAAAAATAGGAGAATGCATTTGTTAACCTCATAAAAGGATTTTTGATTCGTATTATCGAAATACTGAGAGGGATAAAAACGAAATCGAGAAGAGGCGTACAAATGGAGGAAGTAATCAAGAAAATAAAGGAGATAAAATCAGGTCAAGTAGGTATAGTTGCTTATTCGGCAGAAAGCCAAAATATAGTCGCTTTATATAATGATGATTTATTGGTTCCACTAGCGTCTGCCGCAAAGGTTGCAATTGGATTTGCTGTAGCTAAAATGGTTGAAGAGAATCAAGTTCGCTGGAGTGATGAAATCGCAAATATCGTATTTAATCCGAAAGAAGATAGTAAAGAAATATATCCACATCTACAAAGAAGAACCGTATTAACACTCAAAAGTGCTGTAGAAGTAATGATTGCATGTCATGACAATTGTATTGCACAATCTGTTGTCAACTTTTGCGGGGGATGGGAAGAAGTAAATAGGAGAATTCAATGTTCTTTTTCAAAGATTTATATTACGAAAGACCCAAGGGATATGAAAAATGTTGGGGAATTAAAACAAGTTCTTAAACTTTTAATTCGTATATTCCAAGGATATGAATTGAATCCGGTGCTATGGGAACCAATTATAAATGGAATGGTGAGACAACAAGGACAATATGAAGGAATACCAGGGTACGACTTAGCCCATATGACAGGTGGGTTACCTACAGCTGTTATAAATATCGGTATACTAGGAACATTTTATGAAAAACCATTGCTTTATGTGATTGGAGGAATGAAGTTACCAAATCGTTATGAAAATCAAGAAGCAGATATAAGAATGAAAGAAACACTACAATGTTTGTATAAAAAATATATAGAATGCTATATATAGTGATGAGAAAGGAGAATAGACTTGAAAATTATACAACAAAATAATTCAAAAGACAGCGAGTACATTAAAAATAAAGTAATCCAATACAATATGTCTATACTACCAGATGAGGTAAAAAGCCCATTAGAACATATAAGTTTTCTATTAAAAGACGATGTTAGCAAAATATTTGGGGGCATAACAGGCACAATATATTTCTATCACCTTCATATTGATTTTTTATGGGTGGATGAGTCAGTACGTCATGAAGGATATGGTAGTCAACTAGTAAATAAAATCGAAGAAATTGCCAAAGAGAAAAACTGTAGACTTATATTACTTGATTCATTTAGTTTTCAAGCACCTGAATTTTATAAGAAACATGGTTACAGGGAGTTTGGGGTAGTTGAAGATCACCCTAAAGGGTATAGTCAACATTTTTTAGAGAAACGTTTATAAGTACTACATAATTATATTATGGAAGTAACACGTACATGCTGTCTTTCAAAAAGAAAAGCAACTGAAGATTCTCCAGACGGATGGAATGCTACATGTATGAGAATTCATAATAAAATATTTGTGATTGATCCACTGATGAATAAAGAAACTGAAACTAACTATTCTTTACGGACAAGAGTGATGGGAATTACATAATATAGTCAATATGATGAAGACCAATAGGAGACAGACCATGAAAGAGAACGAATTGTATGTTTATCACATTGTTACTAGGAAAAAAATGATTCTTGGGCAGATAATTAACTTTGACAAGAATCAAAACAATACCTTATATCGCTTCTTTTTTGAGAGGGAACAATTGAATTCTAAAGGCGAAGACTTTATTCAGATTTTACAAGATCATTATACAAATGAAGGTTTGAACATGAATAAAGAAAATGCCGAAGTAGCTATTAAGTATGTAGACCAAACAATCAGAGCTATTAGAGAAGTAATAGTAGAAATGGTTAGACTACAAGAATATCCTGAATATCCTTCAAGATTGTCTTGCTTATACGCTGCGAAAAGCTATGAAGATGCTTTGAAATGGAAAGAATTATTTGATTCTTATAATCGGAAAGTTTTGCAGATTGTTAAACTTCGAGTTATTGGGAATTCTTTTTTGGGGGATGGAAATCTTTTACCAAAGGAAGATGGTGTTCCTTTCTCTCGAAAAATTGAACAAGCTAAAGAATATTGGAAGGGTAATGTAAAAAACGAGCTTCCAGAGCTGTTGATTAACGGAAAAATTGTAGTGGTAGAAATTATTGATGATTTCTCAGCTTAAATTCTAGGGAAGTTGTATATATCGGCTTTCCTAGAAAAATTATAAAAAATCAACTCTATTTGTTAACAGAGGTAATAAATCAAATGATAGATTGGTCTTATGATTTAGTTTTGCAATCTTTTTCGAAAAAGAAGCAGAAAGAGATTTTGGGAGAGGAATAGATGATGTCTTATCCATTCGATTGCATTACCAATTTTATTTTTGTTGAAACTGAAATTTCTCCAGCAGATGTAATTTTAATTCCTGGTGCTAATCATCCTCAACTCATGGAAAAAGCTACTTCGTTGTATAAACAGGGTTTAGCACCCTACATACTTCCATCTGGCGGATATAAACCACACGTAGGAACGACTGAATGGGATTTTTTAAGAAATATTGGCATTGCAAATGGAGTGCCTGAAGAAGCGATTTTAAAAGAAGATCAAGCACAACATACTTTGGAAAATGCACGTTTATCGTTGGAAGTTTTACAAAATACAGGTATAGAACCTAAAAAAGTTATCATTGTCTGTAAAGCGGGGCACTCGCGCCGGGCATTATTATGCTATCAAGCCGAGTTTCCAAAAGAAACTGAGTTCTTCGTCTCATCTGTAATCGACAGGTATGGAATAACTAAGGAAAATTGGTTTACGACTGAAATTGGAATCAGCCGTATAATGAATGAAGTTGAGAAAATCGGTAAGTACATTGGTCCTCATATTTCGAATTGGATGAAATAACACGTGAATTTTGTCTATTTTACTATAAACAAGAGACTGGATCGATGTATCCTCTATTTAGTAAAGTCTACTAATAAGAAAATGAAAGGAAGAGAAACATTATGTCAAAGCTGTTACATGAATTATCTAAATCGAATAGTGAGGTCCTACGTCCTGAAGTATTAGACCATTTAAAAGTTACTTCAGGTAAAATGGTTGCTTGTGATCCTCTTATTTTTAATAAAAATTCTTTCGAGCAAACAATTCAGCCCGGAACATATCCAATTGTTACTTGGTGGAAAGAGGAAGATGGTRTAATTGCTGGTGCTGAATTAAAATTATCRGAGTCAAAAGTRAYAGAGTGGAAGATGGCAACAAAACCAGGRCARAATGTAAGTGAACTRGACGAAGGATATATTTTTGGYTACCCAGTTGATACGGGTCTAGGATGTTTTGCAGATGTTGAAGCAATTGATAAATTAGAAGAAATAGAAGATAGACTACAACAAGAATTAGGAGAAGAATTTATTAGTTTGTATGATGATCTAATAGATGACGTACTAACAGAACATGATGATGAGTGGGGGAATTGTGTAGTATGTGAGGAAACAGAAAGTAATATTATTATATTCCGTTCAGGTTATGGTGATGGCTTTTATCCTTCCTATTGGGGATTTGATGAGAACGGGAAAATCGTTTCACTTGTCACTGATTTTCAAGTGTTATATGAAAAATAAGCTAATGATGATATAGGTGTCAATCATGTTTTGACTAGTGGGGGAGGGTGGAGTGTGGAAATCAGAAAGGCACATTTAGATGATTTAACTGTATTAATGAATCATCTTGGTTATCCAACAACTGTAGAAAAAATGAAAGTAAGACTTCAAAATATTTTTTCTCACCCAGATTACTATACGTTGGTAGCAGAAGAAAATGAGCGTGTTATTGGAATGATTGGCTTATGTACAGGCATACTTTACACTGAAGATGGAATATACGCTCGCATTATCGCATTAGTAGTAGATGAAGAGTTTCGAAATCAAGGAATAGGAAAAAGATTAATAGAAACAGCAGAGAAATGGGCGATGGGACAAGGGATAGATTCGATTTGCTTAAAATAGTGGGAATCGTGAGGAAAGAAAACATGCACACCAATTTTATAAAAATATAGGGTATGTTGAAAAAAGCACAGGTTTTGTAAAAAGTTTGTTGTGATAAGAGAGGATTTAAAAATGAGTTATAAACGAAATAGACTACTGTATGCGGTATTAACTATAATAGTAATTATCTTAGGTTTGGGATCAAGAAAGTTCGCGTATGTTTTACCAGATCTATTGAATGATTATTTAGGGGATGCACTGTGGGCTCTCATGATTTTTATTGGAGTTGGATTCCTGTTTCATAAAATGAAGACTAAAAAGCTCGCGTTTTTAAGTTTACTATTTTGTTATGGTATTGAAATCAGTCAATTATATCATGCGGATTGGATAGATAATATTCGTGCAACGACTTTAGGGGGACTTGTATTAGGGTATGGGTTTTTGTGGAGTGATTTATTAGCTTATACAATTGGAGTTGGAATGGGTATGCTTTGTGAATTAATGTTTCGAAAAGTATAAAAGGCTTCGGATTTCATAAAGGGGTATATGTACAATGGAATTCATATAGACGGTCAACGGTGTATTAGTGTCGTGGTCTTTATAAAACAAGCATAGAGGACATAATGTCTCATATGTTGCATATATTGCAATGAAAACAGTACAAGAAAATTTTGCTCCTTGGTTAGCTTTACCAACTGATATGTTAGCAGAAGATTGGGAGGTTGTTGAATAATGGATAATACGGTAACTCAACAGGATATTGATAATATTTTAGAAAAAACTCAATGGACAGTAGAAGAATTTCATGGCAAATGTACAGTCGTAGTTGCGAAATTGCCAAATGGATTTATTTTAACTGAATCCAGTGCATGTGTTGACCCTGCTGATTATGATATGGATATTGGTATGGAATGCTGTAAAGAACGAATTCTAAATAAGATTTGGGAATTAGAAGAATATAGATTGCAATGTGAATTAGCTAAATTAGTTAAGTAAGTCGCTATTAGTGAAGTGATCTCAAAAAAGTTAGACAGGTTACTTCATTAGTCAAAACTAAAGGGCATGGGCTCGGTATTGTACGAGGGCTCATGCCCTTTAGTTTTGTCATAATACTTTTATTCCTTTTTCAGTTGCAATAATCGCTTTATTTACCATATTAATAAATAAACCAGTTTCAATCACACCAGTTACTATTTTTAACTGCTGATGAGTTTCAATTGGGTTGGTTATTTGGTTTGGAAAAACACAATCTAAGATCATATTGCCGTTATCTGTTATAAATGGTTGATTGTTTTGGATACGTAAAATCGTCTGGCAACCAAAGGATTGAATTCGTTTTGCAGTTTGCTCCCAAGCGAACGGTACGATTTCAATAGGAAGAGGAAAGATACCTAAATTCGTTACAAGTTTCGATTCATCAGCGATTATGATAAGTTTTTGGGAAGACACAGCAACTATCTTTTCCCGAAGAAGGGCACCACCTCCACCTTTAATTAACTGTAAATCTGGGTTAATCTCATCTGCACCATCAATCGTAAGGTCAAGAGAATCTATTTCACTTAAAGAGATTAAAGGGATAGACAGTTGTTTTGCCAATTTCTCAGTTTCGATTGATGTTGGTACAGCTTGAATCGTTAAACCTTCGCTAACTAGGTGCCCTAATTTTTGTATCGTCCAATATACAGTGGAACCAGTGCCAAGTCCGATTTTCATCCCATCTTTTATAAAATCAGCGGCATATTCACCAGCTAAACGTTTTAAGTTCATTATAATTCTCCCAAAGTTATTCCGCAGGCCGTGGCCCAGCATCTAATCCGGAATTTTCAACTGTTAATATGGGACGAACGGTGAGGTCAGTATGTACACGCATTTGACATGATAATCGCAAATGATCTTCAATGCCTTTTTCAGTAATCGCATTCTTCTCAACATGTGTAGGTTCACAAAAATCTCCAGCCATGATTTCTACACGGCAAGTGGTACAACGCGCTTTTCCACCGCAGCGGTGAAGAATATGGATACCATTATCTTCAAGTGCTAGTGCTAACTTTGTTCCTTCTTTTACATCAAATGTTCCACTACCAATAACGGTTAATTTTGGCATATTGTTGCCTCCTCATGTAAAATTCTACATAACATATTTATGACCCCACTTTCGTAATCATAAACGTTATAAATTTTTTTATCAAACCCGTAACTTTTTTATCGGTAAAATCGTTTATTAAGTAAGCGCTGAAAAGGAGTGGTTATTTTGTGCACAAAAGTAACTCAAATGTTAAAGAATCATATCGATATGAATCATTCAAATATAAACTTTATCATTGAAAATTATGCGGAGTTAAAAAGGTACTGTACGTTTTTAACAAAAAGCAAATGGGATGGGGAAGACCTGGCCCAAGAAACGGTTTGTAAAGTACTTCAAAAATATATAGGTGTAGAACATAAAGATGTTTGTATTACGCTTCTATATATAATTGCTCGAAATCAATGGCTCGATCAAATGAAAGCAAAATCAGCTAAGAAGAAATTAGAGCAGGAGATTACATTTGAAGAACCACATGAAAAAATTGCTGATTTGCATGAGATGGTGGAGAAAGTTTTGTCTTTATTAAATGTACAGCAATCCATCATTTTCTTATTAAAGGATGTTTTTCAATATAGTCTATCAGATATTGCGAAAGTATGTTCAATATCAGAAGGTGCAGTGAAGGCTTCACTGTTTCGTAGTAGAAATAAATTGAAAACAGTAAGTGAAGAAGAGGAGATTGAATTAGCCGGACAGGAGGAAGATGTTGAAGTAGTTGTAACAGCTATTCGTGAACAAAAACCAGAATTGTTAACAAAACTTCTTCGAACAATCGACTTTACACATCTGTCATCTAAGCAGCCTGTGTTATTATTCAATACAAAAACACCTTCTTCTTACGGTTATATGCTATGCGCAGCTTAAAAAGTAGATGGAGGGATTATGATGAATGCAATTCCGTATGTTGTAGAACAAACAAAATTAGGAGAGCGCTCCTATGATATATATTCAAGACTGTTAAAAGATCGCATTGTTATGATTGGATCAGAAATTAATGATCAAGTTGCAAGTAGTGTAGTGGCACAGTTATTATTTTTAGAAGCAGAAGATGCGGAAAAAGATATTTTTCTTTATATTAATAGCCCAGGTGGTTCGACTACAGCAGGTTTTGCGATATTGGATACAATGAACCTTATTAAACCAGATGTTCAAACGCTTTGTATGGGATTTGCAGCGTCATTTGGAGCATTATTGTTACTCGCTGGAGCAAAAGGAAAAAGGTTTGCGCTTCCAAATAGTGAAATTATGATCCATCAGCCGCTTGGCGGAGCGAAAGGGCAAGCAACGGAGATTGAAATAACTGCGAAACGAATATTAAAGTTAAAACACGATATTAACAAAATCATATCAGATCGAACAGGTCAGCCAATTGAAAAGATAGCTCTTGATACAGAAAGAGACTACTTTATGACTGCGGAAGAAGCGAAAATATATGGTATTGTCGATGCTGTTATTGAAAAAAAATAACTTAAAATAGGCCAGAGAACATTGGGTTCCTTGGCCTATTTTTGCGTAATAAATTAATCGTTTATCCACTCATTTACTAATGCTTGGTTCTTTTTAATCCATTTTCGAGCAGCCTCTTCGGGATCCTTCGTTTTATTTAACATAACCATTAATGTACCAAGCTGTTCATCATTCATTTTCCATCTATCGAAATGTTTTACAATATCAGGGTAATCTTTTTCAAAACCTTTTCGTACAGAGTAATAAATGTCATCTTTTTCACCATATACTTTCTTAGGGTCTTTTAAATATTTTAAATCAAATTCTGAAAAGCCCCAGTGTGGATTCCAAAGCGTTACAACGATGGGTTTCTTTTGCGTATATGCCTTTTTTAGCTCACTCATCATTGCCGCTTCTGAAGATTGGACAAGTTTTAGCTTTATATCATATTCTTTCATTGCTTTATCTGTTAAATTCATAAGGCTACTACCAGGCTCAATTCCGACAATCTTATTACCCAATTCATCCTTATGGTTATTTAAATCCTCGATACTGTTAATGTCTTTCATATAAGAAGGAACGACTAACCCAAGTCCAGTTCCCTCATACCATTTCGATTTTAAAACAATGTCATTTTTATACCGATCATTTAATGGTTTATCAGTAACAGGGAGCCATACTTCTAAGTTTGCATCTACATCGCCGCGAGCAACACCAGTCCAAATGGCAGCTTTTTCTAAATACATGAGTTCAACTTTATAGCCTTTTTCTTCTAATAAAACTTTCCATATATTTGCAGCCGCAATATTTTCCTTCCAACTTGTTACACCAAGTTTAATTTTTCCTTTTGTATTTGCATTTGTGGCATTACAAGAGGTAATAATCATACTGATAAATAACAAAATGCTTATAAGCCAAATTTTCCGTTTCATTAAATCCTCCCGTTTCATAAATAGAAATTTTTTTATCGTTTTGTATAGCGTTGCTTTTATGAATAAATCTATAAGTGAACCTTCTTATTATGAACGGAAACAAGAATTTTAAAAAAGGCCTCTTTATGTAATATTTCTGTTTAAAATTGTTACACTATGTGAATAGATAGGCAGAAAAGGAGTCGTTGTATGGAAAATACAAAAGTACGTGTTGAAAACGTAATAAAAGTATTTGGAAAAAATCCTCAAAGAGCAGTTGCGTTATTAAAAGAAGGAAAAAGTAAATCAGAAATATTGAAAGAAACAGGAATGAACGTTGGGGTGAAAAAGGCAACGTTTGAAGTATATACAGGAGAAATATTTGTAATTATGGGGTTGTCAGGAAGTGGGAAGTCGACTCTAGTTCGGATGTTAAACCAATTAATAAAACCAACATCAGGTCATATATACATAGATGGAGAAGACATCGCAACGATGGGGAAAGAGGCGCTTAGGAAAGTCAGAAGAACGAAAATGAGTATGGTTTTTCAAAAGTTTGCGCTATTCCCACATCGTACTGTCTTGCAAAATGTTGCCTATGGATTAGAAATACAAGGGGTTCCGGTAGAAGAAAGAGAAGCGAAGGCTCTAGAATCACTTAAATTAGTTGGATTAGATCATCATAAAAATAATTATCCAGGGCAACTAAGCGGCGGAATGCAGCAACGTGTCGGTATTGCAAGAGCTCTTACAAACGACCCAGATGTCCTACTTATGGACGAGTCATTTAGCGCATTAGATCCACTCATTCGAAAAGAAATGCAGGATGAATTGTTAGAGCTGCAGGATAAGATGGAAAAAACGATTATTTTTATTACACATGATTTAGATGAAGCACTTCGAATTGGGGATCGTATCGCATTAATGAAAGACGGAGAAATTGTGCAAATTGGAACGCCAGAAGAAATTATGATAAGCCCAGCTAATGAATTCGTAGAGAAATTCGTTGCGGATGTGAATTTAGGAAAAGTGATTACGGCTGAATCTATTTTAAAAAGACCAGAAACATTATTGATTGACCGCGGCCCTCGAGTGGCCCTGCAAATTATGAGAAATGCAGGGGTATCTACCGTATATGTTGTAAATAAAAAACACGAATTTTTAGGTATTTTAACGGCTGATGATGCAAGTAAAGCTGTTCAAAAACAATGGCCAATCGCAGATTTACTGCTGAAGGATATTCCGCACGTATATTTAGATACATTATTGGAAGAAACGTATGCGAAAATGGCGGAAATGAAGCTTCCATTACCAGTCATTGATGAAAAGAAAAGGTTAAGAGGCATCATAAAACGAGAAAGTGTCATTCAAGCCCTTGCAGGAAATATTGAGGAAGAGGTGAATGACGGTGAATAGTATTCCGCGTATTCCTTTAGGTGAATGGGTCGATGCATTTGTTACGAGTTTATATGCGCATTTTGAAGGACTGTTTAGAGGGTTTTCATACGTCATTGGTGGTTTTGTTGATTTGCTTACTAATTTTTTAACATTGATTCCAGCGTTTTTAATGATCATAATCGTATGTTTTCTCGTTTGGTATACAACAAGGAAAATATCTTTAGTGGTATTTGCGTTAATCGGCTTATTATTTATTCTAAACATTAACTACTGGGGACAAACGATGCAAACATTAGCGCTTGTTCTTACATCAGTCATTATTTCCATCATTGTTGGAATCCCAATCGGCATTTTAGCATCTCAAAATGAGCGGTTTTCAAAAATATTGAGGCCAACATTAGATTTTATGCAAACAATGCCAGCATTTGTATACTTAATTCCAGCGATTACATTCTTCGGAGTAGGTGTTGTTCCTGGTATTATCGCTTCTGTTATTTTTGCGATGCCACCAACGATTCGTTTTACTGATTTAGGGATTAGGCAAGTACCAGAAGATTTAATTGAAGCTGCAAATGCATTTGGTTCAACTACATCGCAAAAGCTATTTAAAGTTCAGTTACCTCTCGCAACGGGAACAATTATGGCCGGCGTAAATCAAAGCATCATGTTATCTTTATCGATGGTTGTTACAGCTTCACTTGTAGGTGCACCAGGACTTGGGGTAGATGTATATCGTTCTGTAACACAGGTTAACATTGGAATGGGGTTTGAGGCTGGACTAGCTATTGTAGTCATTGCGATTGTATTAGATCGGATTACGCAAGGATTTCATAGGAAAAAAAGGGGTTGAACAAAAAACACGCTTCGTATGTGAGTATGTTGATTACGATGCGTGTTTTTTGTTCTGATTAAAGTTTCACTTTATTACATACGAACAATTACCGAACCTCCAGTGGGTGCGCAAAATTGATTTTGTTGTTGTTCCATCGATTTGATTAATTGATTGTTTTCTTCAATTAATGCAATTAATTTTGCCAGTTGGTTTTCAAGATTCGTCATTCGTTGCATCATGTAATGAGAATCATGAGGGCTTGGTGATGTAGTTCGTACATTGTGGTTTGGATAGGGGCTTGGTGGATAGTTTATATGAGAATTCCAATGTGGGTGCATATGTTTTGTTCCTCCTTTAATAAAACAGTGCTTCTTCTATAATAAATGCCCATCTATATTTAAAGGGGACTCATTAAAAAATAAGGAGATAAATAACATTTACATTCCTATTCGAAATAATTAAGGTATATAATTGTGATATTTCTAAAAAATCTCACTAATCATTCGTTTTGTGATATTATAAATGGTAAATTTAAGGAATAGAGGGATGCAAATGTCTACACAAAGCCACTTTGAAGAACGCTGTTTTATATGCCAGAAACATAAAGGAGAAATTAAGGTGCCAGGCGGGGCAATCTATGAAGATGACCTCGTATATGTAGGGCATGTTCATTGGGAAGAGGATAAGACGTATCTTGGATATATAATGATTGATATAAAGAGGCATACGCCTGGACTGGCAGAGCTAACGGAAGAAGAGGCGAAAACTTTTGGGTTAATTATAAGTAGAGTAGGCCGGGCGTTAAAAGAATGTGAGGGCGCGGAACATATATATGCTTTCGTTTCTGGTAATGGAGTAAATCATATGCACATGCATATAATTCCACGTTATCCAAATACACCGAAGGAATTTTGGTCACCAACTAAGGTAGCAAATTGGGAAGGTGCACCATATGGACAAGCAGAACAAATACAAAAACTATGTGAAAGAATACGAACATATATGGTGAATGAGTATGCATACAACAAGTAATACACAATATATTAGAAGAGCCTGTTGAAACGGTATTTCGATCTGTTGAAAATCATTTACTTGCACTTTTTCAATCAAATTCATTCAAACAGGCGTGTCAGCAAGTGAAAGGTGAAACAGCTTGCTTAATTTGTGTACGAAAAGAAAATTATATTTGGTGGTTTTCTATAGGGGATTGCCTTGTTTATTTATTTCATGAGGAGTTACATAAATTAGGGCAGTATATGCTGAATCAACGTCATTTTTACGAATGGATTGGGCATGTGAATACATTTTCTTTACCAGTTCCTTGCTATTCATCGGGTATTCGGGAGTTACGCACAGGAAAAAATAGAATCCTAATGGTAACAGATGGTGTACTAGAATGTGGAGAACGTCGTTATGAAAACCCGCTTTATTTATATCAAGATATGTATGAAAATGAGCAAGAATTAACAAAATGTGTTCAAAATGTACTTAAGCATGTTCATCATCAGCTTGGACGAGATAGTGCGACAATGATTAGTTGGGATTATGAAAATCGTGTTTATTCCACATATCCAAGTGATCAGCCAGAGAAAATGCGATCTTCCAATCAGTAAAATAAGGGGTGAGGAAATGAAAACGAATTGAATCACCATGTTTATGTTTCTTCGCATGAAACGCCAAATAGGTTTGAATATGTTACACATCATGGATTAATTGCATGTTGTTGGGATATAAAAGTATTAAGTTTTGAAAGAGATTGTTGGGTAAAAACAGTGTTGGATAATCCGAAAGATATCCCTAATATACAAGAATATGTACAAATGAGATTGAATGAAGATGCGTAGTCCATTACATGTAAAATCGATGTCTTCAGAAGTTACGTTTTCTTATAAAAAGAAAAATGAGCTATGTATTACACATAGTTTTTATTGAATGTATTTTTAAGAATGGAGGAAATACTTTTGGAGAAGTTGTTGTTTTTAATAATAATTGTTGTCTTATTTTTTCTGTTGGAGAACTTGCTAAGAAAAAAGTTAAAGATTACACGGAAAAATGGTTTCATCTATCGACCTGTTAATAGTTTTCATAAATGGGGAGAGCGAATTATAATAATAGTCTATTTAGTGGCTGGCTTTGTTTGTATTTACACCTCAGAGTATATAAAGGTTGTATATATATTATTTGTATTTTCAGGTATGCAACAGCTTTTTCGGGCATATATGGAATGGAAATTTGATAAAGAGTCAAAAGAATATGTAATTTCCCTATTGGGAGTATTTTGTTTAATGATTACATTTAATTTAATGATTTATTTATTCCAACCTGTTGGTTAAAAGAGCTAGATAATAAGAGTTGTTATCACAATTTCAATGTGTATAACGACTCTTATTTATCAGTAGTCTTTTTATATTACATCTTCTTAAAACTTCTCAAAACAAGAAACTCCCATACTCTCCATGGAAGAATTTTTTTAGCAACCATCATCAATTTCACACCTTTTCCAATCGGGTATCGCAGCGTTGTATTTTTTGATTCAGCAATCGCTACAATCTTTTGAGCGACATCTATTGGATTACCAAATGTATCATTACCATTATTAATATGATCTTGTATTTTATCCATATACTCTTTATAGGGAGAGGTAGCTTCTGAATAATTTTCTGCAAGCTCTTTTCCGACTTCCCAAATATTTGTATTATAAGAACCTGGCTCGACTAATGAAACATCTATACCGAATGGCTTTACTTCTAGACGAAGAGATTCGCTCCAACCTTCTAATGCGTATTTTGAAGAAACATATGGAGATAACCCTGGGAATCCAACTTGACCACTAATACTGCTCACGTTAATGATTTTTCCGCTTTTTTGTTTTCGCATATAAGGTAATACAATTTGAGTTATTGATATTGCTCCAAATACATTTGTCTCAAATTGTCTACGATATTCTCCTACCGAAATTTCCTCTATAAATCCACCGCTTGCATATCCTGCGTTATTGACGAGAAGGTCAATTCGATTTAATTCTTTTAAAAATAATTGAAATTTATGTATAGATTTTTGATCTGTTACATCTAGTTGATGAATTTTGATATTTTTCTGTAAGTGTAATGCAGTAGCTTGAGATAATAATTCCATTTGTTTATTAAGATTAYGCATTGTAGCGATGACGAAATATTCTTTTTTTGCAAGCTCAATGGTAGTTAAAAGTCCAAATCCACTGGATGCACCTGTAATAATCGCGATTTTACTCATTTTCCGCTCACTTTCTTTTTTCTTACATCATAACGATTTACGTGTAGAAAATCTATTATTCTCTTACATCACATCGTCAAGCGTAGATATTGTTTCTTTATATACATTTGTTATTGATTACTATATAGCTTGCCAGTCCTTTATTTGTCCGCAAATTGGAACTCAAACGTCCCCAAAAGGAGTGCTTCAAACGTATATTGAATCCAATCTGAAATTTATAGATGAAAATCGAAAGCATGTATTCGCTGTTATAGAAATTGTTTCGAATGAAAGAACAGATGAAGGGAAACTTCGGTTTGCAGCAGACCATGATGAAACTATTTTTCTTCCCATTGAAAATTTTCTACGTTTAGGCATGCAAGAAGAAGTGTTTCGAGAGTTTTCCGCACTGTCCTTAAGGGTGATGGCGTTAACAATCAGGCATGCCATCGACGGGTTTAACCTGGAGCTAATGAGAAATTCCGATCTTAACGTTAAAGATTGCACTAAAGAACTTATCACGATCTTTGAGCGGGCAATTCAAAAGTAACGTATCACCCTAAGGAGGGGAAAGTACATGATATTTTATGAGGTTATTTGTTTTTGTTGTAAAAATGTATTTCGGGTATATGAAGGAACTGAAAAATATAAGCAATTTAAGAAAAATCAGAAAGGGAAATATTGCTGTGACGAATGTAATCATAAAATTCAGCTTGAAGCAATAAAACATTTTTTTAGATAGAGGTAATAGCTACTACTGTTATCGTTAAGAGAAAGATGGTTACAGATAGCTACTTATTCTTAACTGATGGAACCTATGATAAACTAAGATTGTCGAGATTTACCATTTAGGACAATATCTTACGGAACAAATCGGTGGAGGTTATTTGGTAGAATTGCAGTAAATTACTAAGGTCGTTACCTGTTTTATTTTTCTAAATCAATTTAATATAAAAGGAGTATATTATGATTATTAACAAACAAGAGTTTGATGTAAATGGGATAATTTATACTATTAGATCTGCAATGGATAAAGATGCAAAAGAATTATCTGAGTTAAGATTACAGATTGATGGAGAGACTGAAAATTTAGACAGAGAAAAAGGTGAAGCATTTATAGGCACATCAGGATTTGAACATATTATAAAAGATGATACTGACAAGCCAAGAAACTTATTTTTGGTTGCGGAAGTCAATAATCGAATTGTTGGATTTTCAAGATGTGAGGGAGTGTATTTAAAGAGATTCACTCATAAAGTAGAATTTGGAGTATGCGTATTAAAAGAGTTTTGGGGATATGGGATTGGGAAAAATCTTTTAAAAGAGTCTATGTCTTGGGCTGACGCTAATGGTATTAAAAAAATGACTTTGAATGTTTTAGAAACGAACGGTAAAGCCATTAAATTGTATGAAAGACTTGGTTTTGAAATAGAAGGAATATTAAAAAATGATAAAAGACTTGCGGATGATAAATACTATAACACTATTATTATGGGAAGATTTAATGGATAATGCTTTATAAAATTATATATAAAGATTTCTATGCGTTCAAAAACTTAATAATAAAGTAGGAGGGAGAGAAGCTTGCAATTAAGAACGAAATTATTTATTAGTATGCTATCATCTGTATTTTTGATTATTGGAAGTATCATATTCTTTTTGAATCATCATCCGATGAAATGGTTATGGGTTTTTATTGCAGTGAGTTCTATTGCGCAAAATTTAGTGATATATAGAAAATATAAAAGTGTTCATTAAAATATTCGAATTGTTAACATGTTTGTATCATCTTCCTGATTTTATTGGAAACGCTTTTATGGAGTTTTATAATAAAATTATATTTCCTCGCACGAGCTCTTAAAAATGAATCTCCAACAATGAAGAAACGGGAGATGATTTATTGCAGTACGGATTTAGAGGTCAGATGGAGGTACCTGCATATAATAATGATAGGATGATAGGGAAATGTATCACTTGTGGCAAAGTTATTTAATGTCCCAAGCAGTACGTTTTATAAACGAATGCAACGGTTCCAGTTGTAAAGAAGTAGATTTCGGAAAATCTACTTCTTTTGTATGTAGATACATGTTCTGTCGGAATATGCGCTTACCGGGGAAATAGTAGAATGAAATAATTTCTATAGAGAAGGGAAATTAGTTTAAAATGATTAACATGATAAAGTGAAACTTTAATCAGTGTGGTTTTTTTCATCCCCCCACTGATTATTAGCCCGACCATTCGGGCTTTTACGGGCAGTAATACTCCTCCTATACAATTTAAAGGTAATTTTGTTTAAGGAATTGGGAAATCATATGATATTCATTCAACACCCTTTTTTTACCGGTATCCGTTAAGTACCATGTATCTTTCGTAAGATTTCTATGATCTTGTAATGGAAGAACATCGATAGTCATGTCATTCGTAGCAAACGCAGTCGCTATAAGCAAGAATCTTTTCATAAAAAAGGTCTTACCTGCTAATAAAATATTTTTGTTTTCTGTTGTTTTTGATAGAAGAAGCATTGCGTTTTTTATAACATCATTAGCGGTATTAGCTTCTCCTGTTATTGGAATAACGAGTTCTTCAGGAATTCCTGATTGAACTAGGAGTTCTTTATGAAAGGTAAACTCATTTGCATTTAAAAATGTATTATGTACACTGGGAATCATAATGGTTTTAAAGCTTTCCTCGTGAAATAATGTGATAATTTGTTCATTTAATTCAGTGTAATGTCCAGGATGATAGAGAACAGCATCTGGATTCCGAAATTTAAATTGTCTTTCTAAAAAAGTCATTTCACTCAATAAAGTAGTAAATTGATTATTCATAACATATATACCTCTCTAAAGAAAATATTTACTTATTTTTGAGTTATTCGGCATTATAAAACTTTTTCCCTTCTCTAACTTTAGTAAGGGAGAAATAAAGGGGAATCTGTCAAATCATGCGCTTACCAGGGAAATAGTAGAATGCTTAGAACAACATTTCCTAAGGGAGATGCAAGTATTTCATATAAGGGGAGTTGTAAGTGAAGTACATAGAAGCCGGAATCGGAAATAAATGGTTGGTTCGAACAGAAATAGAACGAGAAGATGGAACAGAGTTTGAGCAAAAAGGAGTTGTGAAACCTATTTATTTTGAATCATGCTATTTACGAGTTTGGTTTAGAAAAACTTGTTTGATTTTTGATTCTAAAGAAGGATTTAAGAGAGTAAAAAAGAGGCGAAATGAGTATAAGTTTATTTTGGGGATTGTGAGTAGATTGCAATAATATAACCACACAGGAAATATAATATATAAGGAGAATGAACATGTCTATTTCTACATACTACAAAAAAATCCGTGAAAAAGTAGGTTCTGGTCTCATTTTCATGCCAAGTGTCGCCGCAATCATTAAAAATGAGTTAGGAGAGATCTTGTTCCAATATCCTGGTGGGGAGTATTGGAGTCTTCCTGCCGGGGCAATTGAACCTGGTGAAACGCCAGAAGATGCTATTGTTCGCGAAGTGTGGGAAGAAACAGGTTTACGAGTACAAGTGAAAGAAATAAAAGGGATTTTTGGAGGGAAAGACTTCCGTCATACATATTCAAATGGAGATCAAGTGGAATATATCGTTGTTGTGTTTGAATGTGAGGGAGTTGGAGGAGAGTTGAGAGCGATAGATGGAGAATCGTTAAAACTTCAATACTTTTCATCACAGGAAAGACCAAAGCTAGCATTACCATATCCAGAAGAAATATTTCTATAAACGATTAAATAGCACACTTTCTTCATAGAGACGAGAGTGTGCTATTCATTTTTATATAAGCCTGCCGTATACAGCTCTGTTAATGTACAAACAACCTCCTCTAGATTTACATCGATCTCATTTCGGACAATCTCCCACAGAAACATCTCATTCATATAAAACCAACCACGTGCCACAATTGCTTTGTTTAACTCATTTCGTGCTAATCCATTTTCTTGAGAATAGGTGATATCTTGCATAATTCGATTCATAAAACGTTCTCGAATGTCATTCCACTTTTGTCGAACTTCTTTTGACGCACCGATAGCCTCTTCAACGACTTGTAATATATTTCTTTCTTCTTCAGTTAGTTGTAAAAAAGCTCGCACTTGATTCTCAATCATACTGTGGGCTTCTTTTTTTGTTTTAGGAAAAAAGGAACGTTCAGCGATTTTGTAAAAACGATTCATAACATCTTCCATAAGGACAATGAGGAGATCGTCTTTATTTTTAAAATAAACATATGCCGTACCATAACCAGTTTCAGCGTGTTTAATAATTTGAGAGATTGTTGTTTTGTGAAATCCGTTTTCTAAAAAAACATTGTGGGCGGATTTTAATAATTTATTTCTCGTTTCTACTGATCGTTGTTGTCTTGATGAAAGAAAATCTTTTTCCAAAAATAACACCTCTTTATACTGAAATATCTGAAAATATAACTTTATTCTAGTAGAAGCGAATGCAAAAAGTCAACTGACATAATATCATTGACGTCATGTCAGTTATAGTGTTATATTTCAACTAGTTAGAATAAAAAGAAAATTAAGAGAAGGTGAAAGAATGTATCAAGATCCATTTGAACCATCTTATGAGTATGCGATTAAGTGTGATAAGCGTGATGAACTTGCCGAATTTCAAAAAGAATTTTATAAGAAAGCAGATACAATATATTTAGATGGTAATTCACTGGGATTACTTTCGAAAAGAGCAGAAAAGTCTTTACTTACTATGCTAAATTCATGGAAAGAGTATGGTATTGATGGATGGACAGAAGGGGAACATCCTTGGTTTTTTCTTTCAGAACGATTAGGTGAGTTAACAGCTCCACTTGTTGGTGCTTTATCTGAAGAAGTAATTGTAACCGGTTCTACGACAACCAACATTCATCAAGTTATTGCAACATTTTATGAACCGAAAGGAATTCGTACAAAGATTCTTGCGGATGAATTAACGTTTCCATCGGATATTTATGCCCTGCAAAGTCAAATTCGTTTAAAAGGACTAGATCCAGATGAACATCTTGTACGAGTGAAGAGTCGGGATGGTAGAACGCTGCAAGAGGAAGATATTATTGATGCGATGACTGATGATATTGCGTTAATTTTATTGCCGGCAGTGCTATATCGAAGTGGACAAATTCTTGATATGAAGCGATTAACAGCTGAAGCGCACAAGCGTGGTATCTATATTGGTTTTGATTTATGCCATTCTATCGGTTCAATTCCGCATGATTTTAAAGGGTGGGGTGTTGATTTCGCAGTATGGTGTAATTATAAATATTTAAATGCAGGACCTGGTGGTGTTGCTGGATTATATGTAAACAAAAAACATTTCAATCGTCTTCCAGGGCTTTCTGGTTGGTTTAGTTCAAGAAAAGATAAGCAATTTGATATGGAACATACATTAACAGCAGCTGAGCATGCCGGGGCATATCAAATTGGGACACCTCACGTGTTAAGTACAGCGCCATTAATTGGCTCCCTTGAGATTTTCAAAGAGGCTGGCATTGAAAGATTGCGAGAAAAATCATTACATATTACTCGCTATATGCTAAATTTAATCAACCATGAATTGAAGGGGATGGGATTTACAATTGGGAATCCATTAGARGATGAAAAACGCGGAGGGCATATWTATTTAGARCATSCWGARGCKGCACGTATYTGTAAAGCKTTAAAAGCAAATGAAGTTATTCCTGATTTCAGTGCACCAAATGGAGTTCGTCTTGCGCCAGTTGCTTTATATAACACGTACGCAGAAGTGTGGAAATCTGTGCAAATCTTGAAGAAAATCATGAAAGATGAAGAATATAAAAAGTTTGAAAATAAGCGAGAGGTTGTGGCATAAGCGATGAAGGAATCTGATTGGATTGATATTTCACAACCATTAAATAATGATATTGCGACATGGCYAGGAGATACGCCATTTTCATACGAAGTATCATGGGCAAAAGAACAAAGCGGATCTGTTAATGTTGGAAAATTAACGATGAGTATTCATACGGGTACGCATATTGATGCGCCATTTCATTTTGATAATAACGGAAAAAAGGTACTAGATTTAGATGTTAACGTCTATGTTGGTAAAGCTCGAATTATAGATGTATCAGGTATCGAAAGTATTGGCGCAAAAGAATTAGAAAAATTCCCTTTAGATGGGGTAGGGAGGTTATTACTTCGGACTTCTTCGCATGGGAATGCACAGGAATTCCCGCAAGTAATTCCGTATTTACGTGCTGATATTGCACCATTTCTTTCGGAAAAAGGCATTCGATTAATTGGGGTAGATGTACCTTCTGTAGATCCGCTAGATGATAAAGAATTAGCGGCGCATCACCAATTATTTAAATATGGTATTCATATTTTAGAAAATGTTGTATTAGACCATGTACAAGACGGAGATTATGAACTGATTGCCCTGCCACTTGCATTGACAGATGCGGATGGGAGTCCAGTTCGAGCTGTAATAAGACCACTATAAGAGCAAGCAGATGATGCATAGAAGGGGTGTTCATTTTTATGAAAGAAAATGAAAAAGTAATTATGGAAAAGGGAATTCATACGGATTTTAAAGAAAATATGACATACGGAGAGTACTTACAATTAGATAGTTTGCTAGGAAGTCAAAAAAGGTTATCTGATCATCATGATGAAATGTTGTTTATTATTATTCACCAAGCAAGTGAACTGTGGATGAAACTCATTTTACATGAACTTAACGCAGCGATTGAATCTATTCAAAATGATAGGCTGGCTCCAGCTTTTAAAATGCTTGCGCGCGTTTCAAAAATTCAATCGCAAATTATTCAATCTTGGGATATTCTTGCAACGCTTACACCATCTGAATATATTGAATTTCGTGATTCTCTCGGTCAAGCATCGGGATTTCAGTCCTATCAATACCGTATGATTGAGTATGCGCTTGGTTATAAAACACCCCATGCATTAAAAATTTATGAAAAAGATCCAGAGTTACATGCTCGCTTGCATAAAGCGCTTCATTCGCCAAGTCTTTATGATGTTGCAATTCAGGCACTTGTAAAAGAAGGGTTCCCAATCAATCCAAATGTTTTAAATCGTGATATTACACAGCCTTATGAAGAAGATGCGACAGTTGAAGCAGCATGGTTAGAGGTATATGGTGATGTGAAGAAATATTGGGATTTATATCAACTTGCAGAAAAGTTAATCGATATTGAAGATTGGCTTCAGCAGTGGCGATTCCGCCATATGAAAACAGTAGAACGTATTATTGGACATAAAATGGGAACAGGTGGATCATCTGGTGTTTCTTATTTAAAACGTGTTCTTGATCAACGCTTTTTCCCAGAACTTTGGAATGTGCGGACGAAGTTATAAAGTAAAGATTATATAATTGCTAGTACATCACTTATTGAAGTGTGGTGTACTTTTTTTCTTTGTAATTATGTGTAAAAAAGATATCTAATAACACGGTAATTCACATTATAAATCAACGCCCAGACATATATCATTCTGAGCGTTGATTTATTATTTCGCTTATTCAGTTAAAGCACCCGTTAGTTTAGTAAACTATTTTCATTTCAGGCAATATTGTTTTTAACTCCATTAAGTCATTTATTACCAAATCAGCCTGAGCAAGTTCATCTTCTTGTGCAAAATCAAAATTACATCCAATTGCAAGTAAACCATTATCTTTAGCTGCATTTATATCAGATAGACGGTCTCCAACTACCGCTGCCTTTTTTATGTCATATTTTTTTATAATTGTTTTAACTAAATCTCCTTTATCGAGCGTTTGTATTTGTTGAATACTAAATGTTTCAGTAACCCAATTATCCAAATTATAATAACTCACAATTGCTTGTAAATATTCCGTTAAACCATTACTCGCTATGTAAATTGAACAATTATTTTCTTTTAAATAACGGAAAACTTCCTTTACATTAGGATATAAAGCACCTTTCCCACTTTTTATGTTTTCAACTAATCTTTCCAGAAAATAAGCATCCGTTTGTTCTCTTACTTCATGGGAATGATTAGGTAACAAAGCTTCCCAAACTTTTGGTAAAGGTACCCCCATAATTTCACGGTATTTATCAATGGGGGTTACTGTATCCCATAAATTTAGTGACCGTAAATGGTTAAAAGTATCATCAAGTGATAATTCTAGAATTTTTTCTGTTTGAAATAGAGTTCCATCCATATCAAAAATCAGTGATTGTAACATTACTTTCTCTCCCTTTTTACCGTTGCTGAATAACTTCTAAAGTTTAACATAAAGACAGAATAACTTAACCAATCCCTATTCAACTAATCTGACTCATCAGTTTAAGTACAAATTCTCACAATCTTTATATATATTTTAACATAAATTTACAATAACCTTTCTCTTTTTTTTCAAAAGAGTTTAGAAATAACATAGCATGTAACAATAAAATTAACACCATAATTCAAACAATGACAATGACTATTGTCACGCTGTTATTTGGTATGCTATTTTTTATGTTATTTTTTACTTGTTTTCCTTGAAAATATTGTTACATCAACGAAAAAAGCATACCAATTCGTATGTTAATTGATATGCTAATTCGTATGTTATTAAGTGTTTTTCCACGAAAACGGAACTACTTAGTATGAGTGACCATGTCTTATATCTATAGTATATGTTTGCCACACGTGAAATTGGATATTTTTTTAGAAAGTACATAGAAATAGAAATATTTATTTGATTTGAGTAGAATAGTAAAAACAGACAAGAACAGTATACATTTGGAGGAATACATATTGGATTTTTACAAGTTGGAAAATCAATTTATGAAAAAGAAAGTGAATGCATTTCTCGTATATCAACAAGGTGAGTTAACAACAAAATATTATAAAACAAAAGAATGCGCACACAATTTATATAAAATTAATTCTATCACTAAAAGTATCGTATCGATTTTACTCGGTATAGCAATAGATAAAGGCTATATAAATGATATACATACACCTATAGCAAAATGGATTCCCAATGTACCGAAAGCAAAGAAGGAATTAACCATTTATCACTTGTTAACAATGACAACTGGTGAAGAGTGGAAGGAATTTGGAAATGGAGTTGTATTTCCAAATGATTTCGTGGAATCAGATAATTGGATAAATTATATTTTGCAGAAGCCGTTAATGGAAGAGATAGGGGCAAAAATGAATTATAATTCAGGCTCTTCACATCTGTTAAGTTATATACTACAAGTTGCTACTGGAAAAACAACGGAGCAGTTTGCAAAGGAATATTTATTTAATCCTTTACAAATTACCGAATATGAGTGGCAACAAGATCCACAAGGAATTCATGTCGGTGGGTTTGGTATGAAAATGAAGGCCGATGATTTATTAAAACTAGGACTATTATATTTGCAAAATGGATTCTGGAGTGGAGAAAAGATTGTATCCTCAAGTTGGATTGAACAATCGAGTAAGGCTGTTTTTTTAACATATGAGCATGTTGGAGCATATGGTTATCACTGGTGGGTATTAGACAATGAAAGATTTCACATACCGTATTGTATGTACTTTGCAATGGGATATGGTGGGCAATATATTATCATTGTTCCACAGTTAGAACTTGTGGCAGTAGTGAGTAGTCAAATGCCAAAGCGTGGGTTAGTACCATTAAAATTATTTATAAATCATTTACAAGAGAACGTTAATCATACATAAATAGAAGGAGCGTATAGTTAAGCAAGAAGTGAAAGTTAAATAGTAATAAAAAAGAGGGAATCGAGATGATTTCCTCTTTTTTAATCCCGCTATTCGCTGACAATAAGATTCTAATGTCAAGAATCAAAGAAACAACAGAAGATAGGTGGGGAAATAAAATCCTGTAAAAGCTTGTAAAATCTTGTAAAATCTTGGTTAATTGAACATTATCTACTGCTTTTTTGAAATGTAATTTTCAAAAACTTCTCCGTTCTTGTATCAAACTCTACATCAACAAAAACACCATACTCCTTTCCATCTTCACGCAGCCATAATTTAAATTTTTCAGTTGTTATATTTACTGTCTTCGGTTTTCTTCCAATATGAAGGTAATCAATAATTTGCGCTTTTGGATAGTTTTCTTTCGTTTTTTCTACCGCAAGGTTACCCCATTTTGCATATGGTGGTTGTGCGTGAACAACTGATGAATGAGTATATGTATTGCAATATGTTGTAACAAATACAATTCCTAATACGAAACATGCAAAAATACGCTTCATAATAAACTCCTTTTATTCGTTTTCCTTATTGTGTACATGCAGTCTAAATCATATAAGTTTGGATTTTTTTGTCTTCCTTACATAAAAGCGTTTTATTTACAAAACATAACCATGAAATCATCACTGCAAATAAGGAGGGAACATATGCGTCATACAGTTATTTTTAAAATACTGATTTTGTTTGTCTTAATCGGTATATCTGTATTTGTTAGTAGTGGGCAAACGAGAAATGTCCAAGCCTTTTCTAATCAAGTAATTCAAAGAGGTGCCTCTGGAGAGGATGTTATTGAATTACAGTCCCGATTGAAATATAACGGATTTTATACGGGAAAAGTAGATGGTGTATTTGGCTGGGGTACATATTGGGCACTAAGGAATTTTCAACAAAAGTTCGGTTTACCTGTAGATGGCTTAGCGGGGGCTAAGGCGAAGCAGATGCTTGTAAAAGCGACAAAGTATGAGAAATCAACTGCTAATAAAGGGAACACGGGTGGACAAAGTAATAAGCCAGCCCAAAATAAAGGTACAAATGTGCCAAATGGTTATTCACAAAATGATATTCAATTAATGGCGAACGCAGTTTATGGTGAATCCCGTGGTGAACCATATTTAGGGCAAGTTGCAGTTGCGGCAGTTATTTTGAATCGTGTGACAAGTGCATCATTCCCGAATACAGTATCTGGAGTGATTTTTGAACCACGTGCATTTACAGCAGTTGCTGATGGACAAATTTATTTAACGCCAAATGAAACGGCGAAAAAAGCTGTATTAGATGCTATTAATGGTTGGGATCCTACTGGAAATGCACTGTATTATTTCAATCCAGATACTGCCACGAGTAAATGGATTTGGAGTCGACCACAAATTAAAAAAATCGGCAAACATATTTTCTGTAAATAGAGCGGAGGTGAAGAAATGTTAAGAGGTATCGTAATTGTATTGTTAACAATCGGCGTAGTTGGAACAGGGTATTGGGGTTATAAAGAACACCAAGAAAAAAATGCGGTGTTAATTCGAGCAGAAAACAGCTATCAGCGTGCGTTTCATGATTTAGCGTATGAGGTTGATTTATTACACGATAAAATCGGAACAACACTGGCAATGAATTCACGTACATCTTTATCACCGGCATTAGCGGATGTGTGGCGTTTAACATCGGAAGCTCGTTCTGATGTAGGACAATTACCTTTAACATTAATGCCGTTTAATAAAACCGAGGAATTTTTAGCGAATATTGGTGATTTTAGTTATCGCACTGCAATTCGTGATTTAGAGAAAGAACCTTTAAATAATCAAGAATATAAAGCATTGCAAAATTTATATTCTAATGCAGCTGATATTCAAGATGAACTTCGGAAAGTGCAACATCTTGTTTTAAAAAATAATTTACGTTGGATGGATGTAGAACTTGCACTTGCGTCAAATGAAGATCCAGCGGATAACACAATCATTGATGGACTTAAAACAGTTGAAAAAAATGTAACATCATATGCTTCAACGAATTTTGGACCGACTTTTACAAGCATGCAAAAGGCGAAAAAAKGCGGCTTTGAGGCAAAAGGTAAAGCGATTTCAAAAGATGAAGCGGCAAAAATCGCAAAATCGTTTTTAAATTTAAAAGGTAATGAAAAAGTAGAAGTTGAGAAAAGTGGAAAAGGTGCTAAAGAATCTTTTTATAGTGTGAAAATTCAAGATTCTGAAACAAAGAATGAATTTTATATGGATATTACCGAAAAGGGTGGATATCCAATCTGGGTAATGAATAACCGTGAAATTAAGGAACAAAAAATTAGTTTGAATGACGCAGGAAGTAAAGGGTTAACTTTCTTAAAGGACCATAAGTTTACTAATATGGAGCTCTATGATAGTTCACAATATGATAACATTGGTGTATTTACGTATGTTGTAAATGAAAATAATGTTCGTATTTATCCAGAAGCAATTCAAATGAAAATTGCTTTAGATGATGGATCAATTGTTGGTTTTTCAGCAAAAGAATATTTAGCATCTCATCAAAAGCGGACCATTCCAACTGCAAAATTAACGGCTGCTGATGCAAGAAAGAAAATCAATCCAGATGTAAAAGTGATGGAAGAACGTCAAGCGATTGTTGTAAATGATGTGCATAAGGAAGTGCTATGTTATGAATTTATTGGTACATTAGGAAAAGATACATATCAAGTTTTTATTAATGCCAATGATGGAACAGAAGAAAAAGTGAAAAAAATGCAGGCTGTCGAAAAGATTTATGATTAAACATCAATGATAAAGTGGTGAAAATGATGAAAATCCTTATATATATGTTTATGATTTGTTTTGCTATCACAGGGTGTAGTGTAGGAAAAAAAGAGAATGCTCATGAAAAACCAGAACAAAAAAATGTATCTATGCGAAATGTTAGCTATACAAAAGATAAAACAAAACCGAATGAAAAAGTGGCAGATCATTTAGCTTCTTTAGCTTCTAGTATACCAGGTGTAAAAGATGCGACCGCAGTTGTTATTGGAAAATATGCTGTTGTTGGCATTGATGTAAAGGCAAAACTGGATCGAACTCGTGTAGAATCAATCAAGTATTCTGTCGCTGAAAGCTTAAAACATGATCCAAATGGTGCAAATGCAGTTGTTGTAGCGGATGTTGATACGTATGAACGATTAAAGCGAATGGGGAATCAAATTAAGCACGGAAAAGCTGGCGAAGGAATTCTTGATGAACTTGCTGCAATTGTTGGACGTGTTATGCCACAAGTACCAAATGATATGATTGAAAATAAAGAAACGAATCCGATTAAAGAAAACGACAAACAGTTACCAAAAGATGAAGAGAATGAATTAAGAAAAGAACAAGAAGATCAATCAAATAATCATCTTAAAAGATAACAAAAACATCTCGTGCTATATGGCGCGAGATGTTTTTGTTAATTATTCATATTCAGTTTATCAAAAAGGGATATATGGTTTAATAAAAATTAGGAAGTTACGACAGATCCACCGTGTATAAAACTATATAAAACCATCTGAAAATGATGAATAAAAAACATAACAAAGAAGGAGGTTTATCCTGGTTTCTCTGCGATATATTACATTTAGATGTGCTTGGGTATCGTTTTTAAACCAGAGATAGTTGTAATGATGAAAAATAAAAGCGCACTCATAGTTTATAGTCTTAGTCTGTGTGTGGTTTTTGGTATGACAGCGTGTGATAAAAAGAAAGAAATAAAGAAACAAACAACAACTTCTTCAACTGTCATAGAAAAAAAGAAGAGAGAAACAATTGATATGAATATTTTCTCACAAATAAATGAAGGAATGACATATAACGAAGTAAAAGAATTAATAGGATTTGAAGGGGATTTACTTATAAATCAAGGTAATGAAAATTCATCAAACTATAAACAAACTTTTGCCTGGAAAGGAAATCCACCACAATCCTTTGCTGAGATTACCTTTTTAGATGGAAAAGTACGTTCTAAGTCACAACAAGGTTTAAGTTAGTAATTAGAAGAGAAGGGGAAATAAAAATGAATTTGCAAACAGAAGATATTCAGCTTATTCCATATGATGAAAAATATAAAGAAATTATAGACGCATTTATTTTACCTAGTGAACAAATTCAATTTACAGCAAAACCAAGTGACTTGCTTGAAAAAGCTAAAAAAGACACAACTCGAAATGTTGTTGTTATTTTAGCGAATCATACACCAGTAGGAATTTTCGCATTGCAATCAGGAACGAGGGTAGCGGAATACACAGATAATCCCAATGCTTTACTTTTAGTTGCCTTTTCTATCAATTACGAGAAACAAGGAAAAGGGTATGCCAAAAAAGGATTAGCCTTATTACATGACTTTGTAGCATCCTATTTTCCGAATAAAAATGAAATTGTACTAGCTGTAAATGAAAAAAATATTACTGCTCAAAAGCTGTATTTAAAAGTAGGATTTGAAGATAGAGGTCAAAGAAGAATGGGCCCAATTGGAAGGCAGCTTGTTTTATATTTATCATTAGAAAAGTAAATAATTATAGCAAAAAAGCTTACTGTAAAAAATATGAAGAAGAAAGAGAAAGCTTACTGTAAAAAATATGAAGAAGAAAGAGAA
>NZ_JBFTMC010000096.1:0-27927 GCF_056396765.1 Bacillus sp. 05T22 | reverse complement strand
TGTTTGTAGGTAGAGTGAAAAGACCAGGAGTTTTCCTGGTCTTTTTTATTTGATTCAATAAAGAAATTAGTTGAAAAGAGGTTTTCATATTTTTACCATAGTTATTCAATTGTGATATTCTTTAATGATTTGTCTGTCGGTTGTTTTTTTTCTTGCATACAAGAAGAGAGTTCTTCTTGTAAAATATTTATCATTTTTTTAGCTTGTTGCCTAAAGGGAGTAGGTAATTCATTTATGATATACATTCCAACTTCCACTTTTGTATGAATCACTTTTCTTAATAAATCCTCATGCATGAACCGCACCCCCAAAACGAATGTTTAAAACATCCCCTTCAAATTTTGCACCTTGAACGGATAAGTGCGTTAATGTTTTTGGTAATGTAATATTTCGTTTGACAGAACCGGCGCGAATGATGAGTTCATCACCTTTTTGATTTAAAGAGAGTTCACTTTTATCCGAGAATGGAATAGAGAGAACAAAAATATATTCATCTCCATCTTTTTTTACATATTGTGTACGCCCGTTGAATTTTACAGCGGTTGGTTCTACATCATCTTTGAATAGAGCATCTCCTACACGCTCTAGCATAGGTAATCCAACTACTTCTTGTTCAAACATTGGAGCTTCATAAATAGGAAGTGGTTGGAAGCTATCCTGAATTAATGCTTTATATTTTTTCTGCGCGTCTTTCCATGCTTGGAAGTAGGAGTCGGTAACAGTATTAGGGATGACGCGGTTAATCATGATCGCATCCACGTTATAATCATATAAATTCAAATAGGTGAAGCTACGCTGCGCTTCTTTAATAACCATTTTTTCTGGATTTACAACAACGCGAATACTTGTCACGTCACGGTTAGATAAAATATCCCGCATTTCTCCAAGGTGTTCAAGTGTATTTGTTAATTCATCCATAATATCATCAGTAGGAAGTGGGACTCCTAGAAGTGGTTGTGCAACAGGTCGAACAACTTTTAAAACTTTTCTTTTAATCGGAAAGAGTTTTTCCATCCACCAGCCGAGCATATCAGGAAAGCTTAGCATGGCGAGAGTTTCTCCGGTTGGTGCGCAATCAATAATGATGACATCATATGTTTTCTGTTTATAGTAATCGAGTACACGAAGTAAACTAATTAAGTCCTCCATGCCAGGAAACATCGTTAATTCCTCTGTTGTAATATCATCGGCTGCTTTTGATGTGAATAGCAATGTAATATACTTTTGTAATTTCCCCCAGCCTTTTTCCATTTCATAAATTGTATTGATTTCTTGAGCCCATAAATTTTCACGAATTTCTAGTGGCTCAGAAGATAATTTTATGCCAAAGGAATCTCCTAAGCTATGAGCTGGGTCAGTGCTCATTACTAATGTTTTTAATCCTTGTTTTGCACTTTGAAGTGCTGTTGCCGCTGAAATGCTAGTTTTTCCTACGCCGCCTTTGCCTGTATACAAAATAATTCTCATATTTATATCCCCCTTGTTTCGGTTGTCGAATATTACGAGTGTCGAAATATATATTTGAATAAAAACCCCATAAAGGGCCTTATTCAATCGGGATGTTTTTCATCTTAGGTGTAGGAAGCTTTTCCACTTGTTTTTGTTGTGACGTAGCGATGTGATTCATAATCTTTTGGAAGATTTGTAGTAAAAATGTTTTTTCTTCTTCTGATAATGCTTCCGTCACAAGGTTAAAGTAATGAGCTGCATTCTGTTTCACTTCTTGAACAAGTCGTATTCCTGTTTCGGTTAAGCGAATTAAGACAATACGTCGATCACTTTCATTCCGATAGCGCTCAATATATCCTTTTTTCACAAGCCGATTCACAACACCTGTCGTTGTGCTCATTGGAATGTCAAGGAGTTCCGTGATCTTCGTCATCGTAATATCTGTATTTCGCTCCATCCATAGCAGACAGAATATTTCTGTTTTAGAAAGTGATAAATCAAGGCTCACCCATTCTTCTGGATAGAAAAGCTTCTTGGCGTTATCTAGCAGTAAGTCTAAAAAATGTTCATATTGCAACAATTATTTCCACTCCCGTATATTTCGAGATTCGTAATATTTGGTTTTATTTTATGCGTATTGCAACTAAATGTCAAACAATTAGTGTTTGTTTTTTCAGATTAGATAAAAAATAAACTTTATAATAGAAAATGTGTATGGTGAGTAATAAATACAGAATTATATTTTACATAAAAATCCATAATAGTAATATACTTATCTATAATGGATGTACAGATCAAGGGGGAGAACAATGAGAAAGAGAAATACCCAAGCGTTCACATTTTTAGCATGGACTTCATTTGTTTGTGCACTTTCTGGTATGTTAATTGGTATTTATACATTAGATGAAACGCTTAGTGTAAAAGGATACTACTTAATTGGAACATTATTTTTAACAATGTCCTGTTTTGTACTGCAAAAAACAATTCGTGATAATGAAGAAGATAACGAGCGTTTACCGAAAAAAGAACCGTTGGATAAAAACTAAATTGAGAGGAAAGGCAGAAGCCTTTCTTTTTTTATGCAAAAATGCTGTAAGTGCCGTGTGTTGACTTGCTTGAAGTACTGAAAATTTGGTATCATCAATAGTATTGT
Organism: Bacillus sp. 05T22; assembly: GCF_056396765.1. Classification (NCBI taxonomy): domain Bacteria; kingdom Bacillati; phylum Bacillota; class Bacilli; order Caryophanales; family Bacillaceae; genus Bacillus; species Bacillus sp. 05T22. The sequence goes on along the minus strand of NZ_JBFTMC010000096.1, from coordinate 25,325 downwards.
AGATTGAACGATATATTATGGAGGTGGCCTAGCCGTGTCAAGAATTTCCGTTGAGAATGTAAAGCATGTAGCGCATTTAGCACGTCTTGCAATTACAGATCAAGAAGCAGAAAAATTTCAAAAGCAACTCGATGCAATTGTTACATTTGCAGAGCAGTTAAATGAATTAGATACAACAGGTGTTAAACCAACAACTCACGTATTAGATATGAAAAATATTATGCGTGAAGATGTACCAGAAAAAGGTTTACCAGTTGAAGAAGTATTAAAAAATGCACCGGATCACAAAGATAATCAAATCCGTGTTCCAGCAGTATTAGAATAGAGGGGGGAATTTCGATGTCATTATTTGATCATTCTGTATCAGAGTTACATAAGAAGTTAAACAACAAAGAAATTTCCGTTACGGATTTAGTAGAAGAATCATACAAACGTATTGCGGATGTAGAAGATAGCGTAAAAGCTTTTCTTACATTAGATGAAGAAAATGCACGCGCGAAAGCGAAGGAATTAGATGCGAAAATTGGTGCTGAAGATAACGGTTTACTTTTCGGTATGCCAATCGGTGTGAAAGATAACATTGTAACAAACGGCCTTCGTACAACTTGTGCGAGCAAAATGTTAGCAAACTTTGATCCAATTTATGATGCGACAGTTGTGCAAAAGCTGAAAGCTGCTGACACAATTACAATCGGTAAATTAAACATGGACGAGTTTGCAATGGGGTCTTCAAATGAAAACTCTGGTTTCTACGCTACGAAAAACCCATGGAATTTAGATTATGTTCCGGGTGGATCTAGTGGTGGTTCTGCAGCAGCAGTAGCGGCAGGAGAAGTATTATTCTCTTTAGGTTCTGATACGGGTGGTTCAATCCGTCAACCAGCTGCATATTGCGGTGTCGTTGGTTTAAAACCAACTTACGGACGTGTATCTCGCTTTGGTTTAGTTGCATTTGCATCTTCTCTTGACCAAATCGGACCAATTACACGTACAGTAGAAGACAATGCATACCTATTACAAGCGATTTCAGGTGTTGACCGCATGGATACAACTTCTGCAAATGTTGAAGTTGGCAACTACTTAGCTGGTTTAACAGGTGATGTAAAAGGTTTACGTATCGCTGTACCAAAAGAATACTTAGGAGAAGGTGTTGGCGAAGAAGCTCGTGAGTCAGTACTAGCTGCGTTAAAAGTATTAGAAGGTATGGGGGCAACTTGGGAAGAAGTATCTCTTCCGCACTCTAAATATGCTTTAGCAACGTATTACGTAATTTCTTCTTCAGAAGCGTCTGCTAACCTTTCACGCTTTGATGGCGTACGCTATGGCGTTCGTTCTGACAATGTGAGTAACTTAATGGACCTTTACAAAAACACGCGTAGCGAAGGCTTCGGTGATGAAGTAAAACGTCGTATCATGCTCGGTACATTTGCACTTAGCTCTGGTTACTATGATGCATATTACAAAAAAGCACAACAAGTACGTACATTAATTAAAAATGACTTTGAAAATGTATTTGCTAACTATGACGTTATTATTGGACCAACAACGCCGACTCCAGCATTCAAAGTAGGCGAAAAAGTAGATGATCCAATGACAATGTACGCAAACGACATTTTAACAATTCCAGTGAACTTAGCAGGTGTTCCGGCGATTTCTGTTCCATGTGGATTCGGTGCGAACAACATGCCACTTGGTTTACAAATTATCGGTAAACACTTTAATGAAGCAACAATTTATCGCGTTGCACATGCGTTTGAGCAAGCAACAGATTATCATACAAAAAAAGCAAGTCTGTAGGAGGCGAGCATAGATGAATTTAGAAACAATTATCGGTTTAGAGGTTCACGTTGAGTTAAAAACGAATTCGAAAATTTTCTCTGCGAGTCCAACAGAATTCGGAGCGGATCCAAATACACAAACAAGTGTAATTGACTTAGGATATCCTGGGGTGCTTCCAACTCTAAATAAAGAAGCAGTTAACTTTGCAATGAAAGCTGCAATGGCATTAAACTGTGAAATCGCAACAGAAACAAAATTTGATCGTAAAAACTATTTCTATCCAGATAATCCGAAAGCATACCAAATTTCTCAATATGATAAACCAATTGGGGAAAATGGTTGGATTGAAATTGAAGTAGATGGCAAAAAGAAACGCATCGGTATTACACGTCTTCACCTAGAAGAAGATGCAGGTAAATCAACGCATACAAGTGAAGGTTCATTAGTGGATTATAATCGTCAAGGTATGCCATTAATCGAAATCGTATCTGAGCCAGATATGCGTACGCCAGAAGAAGCATATGCATACTTAGAAAAATTAAAATCTATCATTCAATATACAGGTGTATCTGACTGTAAGATGGAAGAGGGGTCTCTTCGCTGTGATGCGAACATTTCCCTTCGTCCAGTAGGACAAGAGAAGTTCGGTACAAAAGCAGAGCTGAAAAACTTAAACTCTTTCACTTATGTACAAAAAGGTCTTGAGCATGAACAAGTACGCCAAGAAAAAGAATTATTATCTGGTGGCATCATTCAACAAGAAACGCGTCGTTATGATGAAGCAACAAAGAAAACAATCTTAATGCGTGTAAAAGAAGGATCTGACGATTACCGTTACTTCCCAGAGCCAGACTTAGTTGAACTTTACATCGATGATGAGTGGAAAGAGCGCGTTCGTGCTTCTATTCCAGAACTTCCAGATGCTCGTAAAGTACGCTATGTTGAAGAACTTGGTTTACCAGCTTATGATGCACACGTATTAACATTAACAAAAGAGATGTCTGATTTCTTTGAAGCAACAATCGCAGATGGTGCAGATGCAAAATTAACATCAAACTGGTTAATGGGTGAAGTACTTGCATACTTAAATAAACAACAAAAAGAATTAAAAGACGTAGCATTAACGCCAGCTGGTCTATCTAAAATGGTTCAATTAATTGAAAAAGGTACAATTTCGTCTAAAATTGCGAAAAAAGTATTTAATGAATTAATTGAAAAAGGTGGAGACCCAGAAGAAATCGTTAAAGCAAAAGGTCTTGTTCAAATTTCTGACGAAGGTACACTTCGTAAGGTCGTAACAGAAATTCTTGATAATAACGAACAATCTATTGAAGACTTTAAAAACGGTAAAGACCGTGCAATTGGCTTCTTAGTGGGTCAAATTATGAAGGCGACAAAAGGACAAGCAAACCCACCACTTGTTAATAAAATCTTGTTAGAAGAAATCAACAAGCGATAATAAAGAAAAGTGGAACTGGATAGCCTAGCTCATGAAGTTAAGCGGTTATCAAATAGTAAAGATTACTCAGAGAAAGCACCCATATTTGGGTGTTTTTTCTGAGTTAATCAAACGTTTGTTTAAATTAAGAAATTATTTAAACAAACGTTTGATTAACTGACAAAAGTGAGAAAATGTTTGTATAGCAACTATGGTATGATAGTTGCAAAAAGGTGGGAATAATGATAAATCTAGACATAGAGAGTTTTTTCATCTCGTGAAATAATAGATAATTGTTATCCCCTGTCTTGTATGTAAGAAACAGAAAGTACTATGAATGGTGAAATGATATATATTGCTTAGTTCAATAAAGTAAAGCTTTCATTAGTAGGTTGTTCTTTATATTTTGCTGATGTAAAGCGGTATGAACCTGGGTCCTTATTTGTCCTTTTAAATGGGCTAAAAGAAGGATATGGAGATGAGAGGAGGTAGGCATAGGAACGCTGAATAAAGATTCGGTATATTCTTTTTCTGTGAATGGTGAATGAGAAATTTCCTGTGCTAATGAATGATGAAGCGAGCAAGAATAATTTATAACCCTACTTCTGGCCGTGAGTTATTTAAAAAGAGCTTACCAGAAGTATTACAAAAATTAGAACAAGCTGGATATGAAACATCTTGTCATGCGACAACGGGTCCTGGAGATGCGACTGTGGCAGCGAGGCAAGCGGCAAATCGTAAATTTGATGTTGTCATTGCAGCGGGTGGTGACGGGACGTTAAATGAAGTGGTGAATGGTTTAGTAGGAAATGAATATCGTCCAAAATTCGGAATCATTCCAGTTGGGACGACAAATGATTTTGCACGTGCAATCGGTGTACCGCGTTCTATTGAAGAGGCGGCAGATATTATTTGCGAAGGTAAGACTGTTCCATTAGACCTTGGTAGAGCGAACGATACATATTTTATTAACATTGCTGGCGGCGGACGTATTACAGAATTAACATACGAAGTACCAAGTAAGCTGAAAACAGTACTAGGACAGCTTGCCTATTATTTAAAAGGTATCGAAATGCTGCCATCATTACATCCAACATACGTTGAAATCGAGTATGATGGAAAGCTATTGCAAGAAGAGATTACGATGTTTTTAATTACGAATACCCGCTCAGTTGGTGGCTTTGAAAAAGTTGCACCATATGCATCTATTAACGATGGTTTATTTGACTTATTAGTGCTGAAGAAGGGTTCTATTGCTGATTTGATTAAAGCAGCAACACAAGCACAGCGCGGTGAGCATATTAATAATCCAAAAGTTTTATATACGCAGGCAAATCGTATTAAGGTTCATTCGCCGGATAAATTAATGATTAATTTAGATGGTGAATATGGCGGAGATGCGCCAATGGAATTTGAAAATATATATCATTGTCTTGAACTATTTGTTCCAGAACATAAAGAGGATACCTTATAAAGGTATCCTTTTTTATTTATTTATATAGGAACGTGTCGATGGAATCGTGTCATTAATTCCTTTTGTAAATTGGGAGTTGGTTTGATTTTCATTGTATTTTTACAATGCGTTCATCTTACATCCACATTTACTTGCTACACTGAATGTGAGAAGGGCAGAAAGGTAGGGTCTGTTATGGAGAAGATAAAGGCAATACTCTTTGATAAAGATGGAACATTAATGGATTTTCATTCGATTTGGATTAAAGTTGCAGAAGAACTTGTAGCTAAACTTATAGAACTACATCAATTACCTCAATCATTACAGTTAACGATTTTAGAAGAAATTGGTGTTAAAGGGGCGGTTGTTCATCCAAGTAGTGTATTAGCAGCAGGAACAAGCCTCGATATAGCGAAAATATGTTGTAAGTATATACCGTCTGTTAAAGAGAGTGATATGCATCACTGGATAAGTGGAAAACTATTTACTCTTATGTACGAACATCGTTCACATATGAGGATGACAGCAGATTTACCAAGGGTTTTACAAACATTGAAAGATAAAGGTTTCGTTTTAGGGGTGGTGACAGCTGATGATTTTGCACCGACAGAATTATTTTTAAAGCAGTATCGATTGGAATCTTTCTTTGATTGTATTGTAGCTGCAGATACATTTCCGGCACAAAAACCAGATAAACAAATTGTAGAAGCATTTTGCGAGAAGTTTAGCTTGGATTCATCGGAAGTAGCGGTAGTTGGCGATACACCGACCGATTTACATTTAGCGAAAAATAGTGGCGCTTGTTATGCAATTGGTGTTCTTTCTGGGACGGGGGATCGACAAACATTAGCACCACTTGCCGATGTTGTACTAGATTCTGTAGGAGATCTTATTTCTGGCTCTGGTGAATTTATTTGGGAACAAAGGAAGTCTAATGTATAAATAAAATAAGTCTATAGAGACTCATAACAAGTCTTTATAGACTTATTTTTTATGTCGAAATACTAGGAATGTTAGAACAACACTACATTTGTAAGTTGGCATACATCTTGCAATATAGAAAAAGAAAATCATAGCATAGAAAAGGATGGGAGAAACGATGAATACAAAATTCGCTAAAGTAAATGAACAAATTCCAGGACCAAAGGCAGCTTCTTTATTAGAACGCCGTCAAAATATCGTACCAAGGGGCGTGAGTAATGGGATTTCAACATTCGTACAGTCAGCCGATGGTGCGCTTGTAACAGATGTAGATGGAAATCAATTTATCGATTTTGCAGGAGCAATTGGAACGATTAACGTAGGACATTGTCACCCTGCTGTGAAAGAGGCGCTTCATAAACAAGTAGATCAATATATTCATACTGGATTTAATGTAATGATGTATGAGCCATATATTGAATTAGCAGAGAAGCTTGCGGCATTAGCTCCTGGAAAATTTGAAAAACAAGTATTATTTTTAAATAGTGGTGCTGAAGCAGTTGAAAATGCTGTGAAAATTGCTCGTAAATATACGAAAAGACCTGGCATTATTGCGTTTTCAAAAGGGTTTCATGGTCGTACATTGATGACAATGACGATGACAAGTAAAGTAAAGCCATATAAATTCGGATTTGGTCCATTTGCACCGGAAGTATATAAAGCACCATTTCCATATGAATATCGTCGTCCAGAAGGTTTAACAGACGAACAATACGATAACTTTATTATTGAAGAATTTAAGAATTTTTTAATATCAGAAGTTGCACCAGAAAGTATAGCAGCTGTTGTGATGGAACCAGTCCAAGGTGAAGGTGGTTTTATCATTCCAAGTAAAAAGTTTGTCCAAGAAGTACGTCGTCTTTGCTCTGAACATGGTATTTTATTTGTAGCTGATGAAATTCAAACAGGATTTAGTCGTACAGGAAAATACTTTGCAATTGATCATTATGATGTAGTTCCAGATTTAATTACTGTTTCAAAATCATTAGGGGCAGGAGTACCGATTAGTGGCGTTATTGGCCGAAAAGAAGTTATGAATGAATCAGCACCAGGGGAACTTGGTGGAACATACGCTGGAAGTCCATTAGGCTGCGCTGCGGCATTAGCTGTTTTGGATATTATAGAGAAAGAAAAATTAAATGATCGAGCTGTACATGTAGGAAAAGTTGTGATGGATCGATTTGAAGCAATGAAGAAAAAATATAATTGTATTGGTGATGTGCGTGGCTTAGGAGCAATGTGTGCGTTCGAACTTGTTAAAGATCGTACAACGAAAGAAGTGGATAAAGCATTAACAGCAAATTTATGTGCTGAAGCAAATAAACGTGGATTGCTCTTATTATCTGCTGGAACGTATGGGAATGTAGTTCGTGTATTAATGCCACTTGTCATTACAGATGAACAGCTAGAAGAGGGGCTTACAATTATTGAAGATTCCCTGCAAGCTTGTTATGAGCAAGCAGATATAGCTCGTGTATAAATAATAGAATGCAAATTGAAAAAACGACATAAAATCTTTCTTTTTTTAGGTGGAGAGAGCATCCATTCATGTATAGAAGCGGTCAGACTCTCCTACAGCCTCATGCAAAGTTAAAACAAAGAGAGAAAACGACCGTAGATTACCGTTTGTTCTTTATAGTAGCGCCTTATATGTCGGAAAATCAAAATGGATATATATATAACATATTTGTGACCATTCTAGTTTACTTTGTTTAATATACAGAAAATTCCCTTAAATACAGGTTTCATTTTATAATGAAATGTAAGAGATAATAAAGTGAAGCAATGTACTTGAATTTGAGGAGTGGCTGGAATGGTTGCAGAAAAGGAACGAGCATTTATGGATTTAAAAGATGTATTTGAATATGCATTTGATGAGATTTTTGTCACGGATGAGGAAGGAACGGTTGTCCGTGTAAATAGTACATGCGAAAGACACTATCAATTATCTGCTGAGGAGTTAGTAGGTAAGCATGTAAAAGAACTACAAAAAGAAGGGATCTTTTATCCATCTGCAACATTAGAAGTAATTGAGAAGAAAAAGCCAATTGAACTTGTTCAGACAACAAAATCAGGAGAGTATTTACACGTTCGTACAAGGCCTGTGTTTGATGAACAAGGGAATTTGCGAAGGGTAATTAGTTATTCTCGTGACCTCACTGAACTCTACCAATTACGAAAAAAGGTCGAAGAGATGGATAATCAGTTAAAGACATATAAAAAAGAGTTAAGAGAAACGTATGAATATGAGGGGCTTATTTTTAAAAGTGTAGCTATGCAAAAAATAGTTACAACAATCAAAAAAGTCTCTGTGGTAGATAGTACGGTTCTTATTTTAGGCGAGACTGGTGTAGGGAAAAGTAGATTAGTACGCCATTTGCATGAAGTGAGTTATCGTAAAAATGAAATGTTTTATGAAATTAATTGTGCGGCATTGCCGACAAATTTAATCGAATCGGAACTGTTTGGCTATTCAGGTGGTTCATTTACAGGTGCAAACCGCGAAGGAAAAAAAGGAATTTTAGAGCTAGCTCATAAAGGAACTCTTTTCTTAGACGAGATTGGTGAAATGCCACTTGAAATTCAGGCGAAACTGTTACAAGTATTACAAGAAAAAACATTCCGCTCAGTAGGAGGTAGGGAACTAAAAAAAGTAGATGTTCGTATTGTAGCAGCTACGAATAGAGATTTGGCTGAAATGGTGAAACAAGGTACTTTCCGAAAAGATTTATACTATCGTTTAAATGTAATACCAATTCATATCCCTCCACTTCGTGAAAGAACGGAAGATATTTTACCTTTAGTCTATCATTACTTACATCACTTTAACGAGAAGTATGGACGTGATGTAAAATTGGCCCCTAGTACTCTACAAATATTTGTAGGGTACCCTTGGGAAGGGAATAATAGAGAAATAGAAAATGTGATTGAAAGAATTGTCATTACTGCAGATAACATTGTAACGATTGAAGACTTACCATTATCTATGCATGGATCAACAGTTGAACAGTCCGGTCAAAGCCTCTATAAAATGTTGGAAGAAGTAGAACGGAATATTATCCTTAAAGCGTATAAAACATATGGATCAAGCTATAAAGTAGCAGAGTTTTTGAAAATAAGCCAGTCTGCAGCGACGAGGAAAATTAAGAGGTTTATAGGAGAGGAATTTATATAAATACAAATTTATATAAATACAAATTGAAAAAATGATATAGAACCTTTCTTTTTAGGGGGGAGAGAGCATCCGTTCATGCATAGAAACTGTCCCATTCCAAGTGAAAATAAAGAGAGAATACGAGTGAAGGCTATTTCTTTGTTCGAATGCTTTTTTGAAAGTATGATAGAAATATAGAAGAAAATGAAGTGAATATAAAGGAGGAAGAAAATGTTGGATAAGAAAGCGACTTATATAAATTTAGAACAGAAAGCAATGTATATAAATGGGGAATGGATCGGGCTACAGGAACAAATTGAAATTAATAATCCTGCGACGCAGGAAGTATTTGCAACTGTTCCAAAAGGCGGAGTCACTGAGGCGAAGCAAGCGGTAGATGCTGCACATGAAGCCTTTAAATCTTGGTCAAAATTAACTGCAGCTGACCGTGCGCAAAAATTAAAAAAGTGGTTTGCACTAATTGATGAAAATAAAGAAGAAATCGCAGCAATTATGACGAAAGAACAAGGGAAGCCATTTGCAGAAGCACTTGGTGAAGTGAATTATGCGAATAGTTTTGTAGAATGGTATGCAGAAGAAGGAAAGCGAGTATATGGTGAGATGATTCCAGCTTCTCATCCAGATAAACGCATCTTAGTAATAAAACAGCCTGTTGGTGTTATTGCAGCAATTACACCGTGGAATTTTCCAGCTGCTATGATTACAAGAAAAGTAGCTCCAGCGCTTGCAGCAGGTTGCACAGCAGTTGTAAAGCCTGCAAGTCAAACGCCGTTAACGGCGTTAAAATTAGCCAAACTTGCACATGAGGCTGATATTCCAAAAGGCGTTTTAAACATTGTAACAGGTAGTGCAAAGGCTATTGCTGATACGTGGATGAATGATGGACGTGTGAGAAAGGTTTCGTTTACGGGATCAACTGAAATCGGAAAAGAATTAATGTGTGGTGCAGCGAAAACAATGAAAAAAGTGTCACTTGAATTAGGGGGGCATGCTCCGTTTATTGTGATGAATGATGCAGATTTAGATAAAGCTGTAGAAGCGGTAATTGGTTCGAAATTCCGTAATGCTGGTCAAACATGCATATGTACAAATCGCGTATTTGTACAAGAAGCGGTATATGGAGAATTTGCAGAGAAGTTTCAAAAAGCAGTAGGTCAGCTTAAGGTAGGAGATGGATTTGGAGAAGGTACGACTGTAGGGCCGCTTATTGATGCGAATGCAGTAGAAAAAGTAAAGGAACATATAGAAGATGCTATCCAAAAAGGCGGCGAAATCCTTTATGGAGGACAAACAATTGCAGAATTAAATGGTCACTTTATTGAACCAACTGTAATTGGAGGAGCAAACGATACAATGTTATGTATGAATGAGGAAACATTCGGACCGGTTGCGCCTGTTGCAAAATTTGAAACGGTTGAAGAAGTAATTGAACGAGCTAATAATACTCCGTATGGTCTAGCTGCATATGTATTTACAAAAGATATTAGTCAAGCATTTCAAATTAGTGAAGCATTAGAATATGGCATTATCGGCTTAAATGATGGCCTTCCATCAGTTGCACAAGCTCCGTTTGGCGGATATAAAGAAAGTGGTATTGGCCGTGAAGGTGGTCATTTTGGAATTGACGAATATTTAGAAATTAAATACATTTCTTTAGGATTATAATAAAGTAAAAAAAGGTTGTTTTCTAAAATGAAAACAACCTTTTTATTATGTGAGGGTAAATTAATATAAAAGAATAAGTTTACATGAGTGCTTTCAATAGATCTGTTACTAATGGAATCACTTTACCAACGAATGTTAAAATCGCATTTGCTGTTGTCATGAAAACTCCTCCCTTTATTTTTAATATTATAATAATAAAACTTTATACATTGATTATATTAAGGCAGTATACTAAAAAGTGAAAAGAGCCTTTTTCTAGGAAAATGGCTCTTTTCATTAAATAATTTGTATTCTTAGAATGCCCAGTTACCTTTACGGAAAATTGGTTCATGTGTTCCGTCAGCTGTAATACCATCAATATCAAGCTCTGCTGAACCAATCATAAAGTCTTCGTGTGTAATACTAGAGTTTGCTCCATTTTCTGCAAGCTCTTCTTTTGTCATCGTTTTACCACCATCTAAGTTAAATGCATAAGCATTTCCAATTGCTAAATGGCAAGATGCATTTTCATCAAATAGCGTATTATAGAATAAAATGTTTGTATTAGAAATCGGTGAATCATGAGGTACTAATGCGACTTCTCCTAAGAAGTGAGAGCCTTCATCCGTTTCTACTAAATGTTTTAGTGCTTCTTCGCCAACATCAGCTTTGTAGTCAATAATGCGACCATTTTCGAATGTTAATGTAAAGTTATCGATGATGTTACCTGCAAATACTAATGGTTTTGTACTTGATACTTGACCGTTTACACCTGTTTTTAATGGCATAGTAAAGACTTCTTCTGTCGGAATGTTAGCCATAAATGGTATATTTTTTTCATTTAAGCTACCAGCGCCAGCCCATACATGTTTTTCTGGAAGTTCAATTGTTAAATCTGTTCCAGGACCTGTATAGTGAAGCGCTTTATAATGTTTTTCGTTTAAGTAGTCTACTTTTGTATGTAATATTGCATCATGTTCTTTCCATGCTTCAACAGGATTTTCTAAATCTGCACGAGTTGCTTGGAAAATTGCAGCCCATAGCTTTTCTTGTTGCTCTTCTGGTGCTACATCAGGGAATACTTTTGCAGCCCATTCTTTCGTAGGAACAGAGATTACGCACCAGCTTACTTTATCTGCTTGTACATAATCACGGTATACCTTCATTGCTTCTCCAGCAACCTTATGAGAATTTGCAATTCGTTTTGCATCTACACCTTTTAATAAATCTGGATTTTCTGCATAGATAGACATAAATGCAGCGCCTTCTTTTGCCAATTCTTCACGTGCATGTGCCTTCCAAGCAGGGAATTCTGAGAATGCTTCTTCAGGAGCTAAATCAAATTTTAAACGTGTTAATACCTCATCGTTCCAATCTACATATACATGCTTTGCACCTGATTTGTATGCTTTTTTTGTAACAAGACGGACAAATGGAGCTGCCTCAAGTGGCGCATTAATAGATAGTGTTTGTCCAGGCTGAATATTAACACCGACATTTACTGCAAGAGCAGCATACTTTTCTAATGTTTGTTCAAATGACATATGATAATCTCCTTTGTGTGAAAGAATTTGTTATAAATATAATACACGAAATATTCAAAAATATAAACGATACCTCAATTATATCAATCTTAATTTCGTATTTTCACGATGTATTGTGAGAAAATGGGCAATTGATTGAGTAGAATAATCAGGTAAACAAGCATAAGCATATATTAAATAAAATTTAAAAGAAAATGGTTATGAATATGTAGTATGAAAGGGTGATAAAATGGGACGAAATCCGAATCGAAAAAGAAAAGATTGTTATCCATATATAGAAAAGAATTGTGAGATAGGACCTATGTCCCCATATGAACGTTGTGATAAGGCATTCCGAGTTCGTTTTCAAGCTGCAGATTATCAAAAAGATCTTCCTCTTCCAATTCAATTCTGTAACGGGGATGAAAAATTGTTTGATAATAAAATTGCTAGCTTCTCTAAGGCTTTACCACATAATTCTTTAGGGGAAGTTGATATTTATGCTTATAAAAAATGGATTGAGGCACTTAAGAAGGGAAAACCAGATGCTTTTGAATGTTTAACGCTTGGTGGTGTATTGAAGCTTGCCAATCCACAAGCAGCTTATGCTTATGGGCTAGAAGGGCCGGACTCTCACCATTTAAGTATCGCGGTACCTCCAGCTTTTAGTAGTGCCTGGGAAGCAAGTGAAATGACTGAACTGTACTGGCAGGCATTGACACGTGATGTGCCTTTTGCTGAATATAATAGTAATTCTCTTACTTTAGCAGCGGCTTCTGAATTATCAAGTTTGTCGGATTTCCGTGGGCCTAAAGTTAATGGTAGCGTTACTACAGAGACTTTGTTTCGTGGTGGAATATCTGGTGATCTGGTAGGACCTTATATTTCTCAATTTTTATGGAAAGATGTTCCTTATGGAGCTACAACAATGATTCAAAAATATCGTACTACTGTATCTGATAAAGATTATATGACTGCTTACCAAGAATGGCTTGATATCCAAAATGGTTTATCTCCGAAGGAAATTATATTTGATACAGTCACTCGTTATATTCGTAGTGGTCGTGACCTAGCTGAATTTGTTCATCAAGATTTTTCCTACCAAGCTTGTCTTTCTGCGTGTTTGATATTACTTAGCTTTGGAAAAGGAGCATTATCATCCAATAACCCTTACTTACATTCAAAAACTCAGAATGGTTTTGTTACCTTCGGTGCCCCTCATATTTTGGATTTAGTGGGTAAGACGGCAAAGGCAGCACTTGAAGCGGCATGGTTTCAAAAGTTTTTAGTTCATCGCAGAATCCGCCCTGAAGAGTTTGGAGGACGTGTTCATAATCAGTTAACAGGTGATACTCATTATCCGATTCATCCAGAATTATTAAATTCGCAAGTTATTTCCGAAGTATTTAGCAAGTTTGGAACGTATTTACTTCCGTTAGCGTATCCTGAAGGCTGTCCGACTCATCCTGCATACCCTGCGGGACATGCAACTCTTATGGGAGCTGGTGTCACTGTATTGAAAGCCTTTTTTAATGAATCGTTTGTCATTCCAAAACCAGTTGTAGCAAGTTCTGATGGTCTTTCTTTGCTTTCTTACTCAGGACAACCTTTGAAAGTCGAAGGGGAATTGAATAAGCTTGCTACCAATATTGGGCTTGGCCGTAGTACAGCTGGTGTTGTTTCACTTTTTGTAATAAACTTCCCTGGTTTTGTCGTTGTCGCAAATTGATAATATTTCTTTGTTTCTTCTACAACTTTATCATTTACATGACCAAACGGGTATGCAATTGCAATGACAGGTTTACCAGTGATCYTTTCAAGCTTTTCTTTTGAACCCTTTAACTCTCCCTCATAGTTTGTGATTTTCGGTAAATCAGCATGTGTTGCTGTATGAGATTGGACAGAGAAAATACCCGAATCAACCATTTCTTTTATATCCGCGGTAGATAAGGAACCTTCTGCATCGATGTTATCAACAATCATATATTCGGTTGCTGTCGGCTTAAATGTATCGTCTTTTAACTTTTGTAGAATATGAAATGCATTCATATTATTTTTCATACCATCATCAAACGTAACAAGAATTGGTTTATTTACTTTATTCATATCATCCCAATGTTCGAACGTTAATAATGTATAGCCGTTTTCTTTTAAATATTTCATTTGCGCTTCGAAGTTCGCGGGTGAGACAAATAAGTCTTTTATTCCTTGACCATAATAATCCTCAATCGCGTGATACATTAAGACAGGAACATATTGCTGAAACGTGATGGTGGATGTTGTGAGCAGAATACTTTTTCCATCTTCTTTTAAACCAGATGCTTCAATTTGATATTCACCACGTTTTCCGTCAAATTCTTTAATATCAAAAGGAATTGCAAACTGTTTGTTTTTATCTTTGGATGAAAATAATTTTGCACTTTCTTTTCCATCAGCAGTTCGCCAAACTTTATATTGTACCTCGGTTAAAGAATCTTTTATATCCGTTATATGTATAGCTGTATTTGTGGATTCATGTGTAATAGAACTCCAAGATATTGTACCTTGTGGTTGCACTTTTTCTACTTGCTTTTTTGGCTGTTCTTGAACCGTTTTCTCTTTTTTAGGTTCATTATTTGTATTGTTAGAGTTACACCCTGCTAGAATGGCAGATGTACATAAAGCAATAGCTGCATATTTTTTCATAACGATCACCTTCTATTGTATATTCGCTTTTTCCCCGTATGAACGGGCAGTAAGACCCTCACCTTAAGATTCAGAGAGAAATGAAGAGGTCGGGCTGATTAAAGTTTCACTTTATGTCGTTATAGTAAAGTGATGGTAGTTCAAAGAAACAAATAGTTAAGATGTTTCTCTACTTCGAAGTCTTTTTCTTTTTGCAGGCTTGTTCAGCGTTATGATCATGTAGCCAACAACAAAAATGAAAGGAATTAAAAATACATAACTAGGGATGCCGAAAACATAATGACTTTTTATGCTGAAAAATAATAAATGTAGGAAATCAAAAAGAGCATGTAATTTCATTTGTACCTCCATCAATCTTTTTACAAATTATAACATTTTCAAGAGTGGAGCTAAATGTTCAAGGCTAAAATTTAAGCTAATTTTAAAGTTGGAAAAATAAATAAAAGAAAAGGCTACTTTTTCATGAAAGCAGCCTAAAAAACGATTAATATTTTTCTTTCACAAGTGATGTAAACTGCGCCATTGTTGTATTAGGGCCAACAAAATGTCGCTTAATTAAGTATTGTTCGTTCGGTGTGCCTTTTGTAATATGAGTTCCATGATCGGTAGTTACCGCAAATTCATAATGTTTCTTTGTTTCTTCCACAGCTGGGTCATTATAAGAACCTACTGGATAGGCAAGGGCGATCACTTTTTTGCCTGTAAGATTTTCAATTTTTTCTTTAGATACACGTAATTCTTCATCATAATTGCTCGTATAAGCCATCATTGCATGATTAGCAGTATGAGATTGAATAGAAAAAATACCTGAATCAAGCATCTGTTTTATATCATCGGTTGTAAGACGATTTGGTGTATCAATAGTACTTGAAACGAGGAATTCGGTTGCTGCTGGTTGGAATTTATCATCTTTTAATTTTTGTAAAATATGAAGAGCGTTCATATTATTTTTTCGGCCATCATCCATTGTCACAAAGACAGGTTTATTGACACGATTTACCTCGCCCCAACGTTCAAACGTTAACATTGTATAACCGTTATCTTTTAAATACTGCATATGTTTTTCAAATTGTTCTGGTGGTACATATAAACCTAAATCGCCATCACCTGGTCCAGGGTATTTTTCAATAGCATGGTACATAAGGAAAGGTGCATATTGCTGGAATGTAATCGTAGATTTCACTAGAGGAACTTCAGTGTTGTCATTTTTTAATCCCACTGCTTCAATTTGAAATTCTCCACGTTTTAAATGAAATGATTGTAAATGAAATGGGAGAGCAAAATCACGAGCTTTTTCTTGTGATACAAAGGTTTGTTTACTTGTAGGTCCATCAGCTGTACGCCAAATATTGTAACGCACTTCCTTAAATGAATCTCTTAAGTTCTTTGTATAAAGTGTCGTATTCTTTGCATTGTATTCAAATGGATCCCATGAAATGAGTCCTTGAGTTACAGGTATTTCTACTACTTTGGCTTGTACTTCTTTCGTCTCCTTTTGGCTCTTGTAAGTTGCTTCTTTTGTCTGTTTTTCACTAACAGTGCTAGTGTTACAACCTACGAGAATAGCAGAAGAAAGCAAAGCGATACATGCATATTTCTTCATAATATCATCCTTCTATTGTGTTTTTAGTTTTGTCTCTTATATGTAATAATTTCTCTATTTGTCTTGTTATAAGAGATTATTGATTCAAATATTTCTATTTGAATTATACCCTTGTCTATCATATCACTATGAAATATAGAGGGGAATATCTCTTTTGGGAGAATTCGACAAAAATGCAGTTCAATTGCATGGAATTTGTCTTATATAAAATTTTGTAAATAAAAACTATTGTAGTTATAGATTGCCTTATGAAAAAAGATACCTCCGAAAAATAGCTGATTTCGGAGGTATCTTTAAAAACGCTTTTTTTTACTTTTGGGTTTCTGTTGTTGGATATTTCTTTCACTGTAAACAGACAGAATACATCTTCTGGCCAATACTAGTATATATATATTTCTTAATATAAAAAAGAAAAATCGTATTGAAAAATGTATGCAATATTGCATATGATTACATTTCATTTTCAGATTGGTTACCTTTGCTCATAAAAAAATCACCCCAACATTCCAAAATGAAAGGAAGGATAGGGTAATTCATTGTTAAATAAATAATCCAGCAATCGTAGCGGATAAAATAGAAGCAAGTGTTGATGCAAATAGCATTTTCCAACCAAACTTAGATACGACACTTCCTTGTTTTTCGGAAAGGGCACGGATTGTACCAACGATCGCACCGATTTGGCTAATACTTGCGAAGCTAATTAAGAATACGGTAACGATTCCAACTGTACGTGGAGATAATGTTTTTGCAACTTCTTTTAAATCAAGAATAGCCACAAATTCATTTAAAACAATTTTTGTTCCCATGATTCCGCCAGCTGGGATAATATCGTGAGCTGGAATACCCATTAGGAATGCAAATGGAGCGAGAATATAACCGAATATTTGTTGTAATGTAACGGCATATCCCATTGCGCCTGAAGCTGCGCTAATTACATAGTTTACAACTTCCATCACACCGATAAAGGCGATCATTAAAGCAGCAACGATACCGGCTACTTTTAAACCATCTAATGCACCGTTAATCATTGCACCGATAAAGCTGTCTCCAAATAGACTTCTATCGAATTTCTGAACTGTTTCTTCTTCTTTCTTTGTATCAACCGGTGTTAATAAAGAACAAACAATTAAGCTAGAGAATAAGTTCAGTGGCAAAGCTGCTAGTACGTATTTCGCATCTAGCATCATAACGTATGATGCTGTAACAGAAGCTGAAACTGAGCTCATTGCCGAACAGCAAATGATGAACATACGGTTTTTATTAAAGTTCTTTAAGTCATTTTTAATAACGATTAATGCTTCGCTTGAACCAAAGAATACAGAGTTTACCGCATGGAATGATTCAACGCGTGGTAAACCAGTAATTTTGGAAATTGCACCGCCGAAAATTCGAACGATGAATGGTAAAACACCTAAATAACTAAAAATAGAAAGTAGTGCTGAGAAAAAGACGATAATTAGTAATACATTTAAGAAAAAGACAAAGTCTCTTTGAATACCGTTAAAGAGAAAATCGACACCTGTTGTACCAAGTTTAATCAGTTTGTTGAACACTTTACTAATGAAAATAATGATCTGTTGACCAATTTTTGTGCCAAACATAAACCAACCAATTAAAATTTGGAAGCCAATCATAATAGCAATTGCACGGAAGTTGATTTTACTTTTGTTGTTTGACAAAGCAAAACATAAACCTAACACGACAAGAATGCCGATAACGCTCATTACATATTGCATGTAGTTGCCCCTTTCAGAAGTTCGTATAAAGTTTTTACATAAAACACTTGTTATATAACTATATAAATACAAATTGAAAAACCGACAAACCATTTTTTTTAGGTTGAATAGAGGATCCGCTCATGCATAGAAGCGGTCAGATCCCTTTTTATCCCCATGCCAAGTAAAACAAAAGAGAGAAAATGAGGACAGGTCTTTTTTATTCTTCATAGCCGCGATTGATGCGCTTGAAAACCCGAACCAGTTCTGTTTAGGTGAGAGAGAGCATTCGGCCAAGTATACAAGCGGTCAGAGCTTTTTCAATCCCATGCCAAGTGAAACCAAAAAGAAAAAATAAGAGCAGGTCACCTTTTGTACTTCATAGCCGCAAATGATATGCTGGAAAATCAAAATAGATAGATATAATTCAAACAGAAGAGGTTTTATGTCATACGTAAGATGTCTGACCTTTTAGAAAAGTAAAAAATAAAAAAGACTCATATGGATTCACTTTCATCTATGAGAGAAAGCTAATCAATATGAGTCTTTGTATACACAAACAAGCCAATATTCATTAGTTTTCCCCATAGTCCAGCAATTTTCGGTTGCCGGGTAGAAACTCTCGATCCATATTATCAAGTATATATGAGGTAACATCGTCCGTATTAAATTATTAGTAGCGTAACATTAATAAAGAAGCAGCGTCAATAGCTTTTTTTCTTCCAATAGATAAAGACCACATAAGTATGATAAAATGTAACGCAGTGTTATGAAAAAGAGAGGTCGGAAAATGAGTAATAAAATGACGCCACCAGTTGAAAAAAACGAGTTTATAGATGTAGTATTCGAAGATTTAACACATGATGGTGCCGGTGTTGCGAAAGTAAAGGGATATCCTATTTTCGTAAAAAACGGATTACCAGGTGAAGAAGCACAAATTAAAATTATTAAAGTAAAGAAGAACTTTGCATTTGGTCGTTTAATGAAACTTCATACAGAAAGCCCATATCGTAAAGATGCAGAATGTCCAGTTTACAACCAGTGCGGCGGTTGTCAGCTTCAGCACTTAACATATGAAGGACAACTAAGGGCGAAAGAAAAACAAGTGCGTGACGTAATGCAACGCATCGGTGGATTGCACGACGTACCAGTTCATCCTGTTCTTGGTATGGAAAATCCGTGGGTTTATCGAAACAAAGCACAAGTACCGATTGGAGAACGTGAAGGCGGACTTGTAGCGGGGTTTTATCGTCAAGGAACGCATGACATCATTAATATGGAAACATGCTTAATTCAAGCGGAAGAAAATGATGTATTAATTCAAGAAGTAAAACGTATTTGTGAAAACAAAGGCATCACAGCGTACAACGAAGAACGTCATAAAGGAACACTTCGCCACGTGATGGCTCGATACGGACAAGTAACAGGGGAAATTATGCTTGTCTTCATTACACGTACGGCAGAACTTCCAAATAAAAAGGCGATCATCGAAGAAATCACAGCGAAGTTTCCAAATGTAAAATCAATCGTTCAAAACGTAAACACGAAACGTACAAACGTAATTTTCGGAGACACAACAACAGTCCTATACGGATCAGAATATATTTATGACTTTATCGGTGACATCAAATTTGCCATCTCAGCACGTTCTTTCTATCAAGTAAACCCAGAACAAACGAAAGTGCTATATGACAAAGCATTAGAATACGCAAAACTAGATGGAAACGAAACAGTAATCGACGCATACTGCGGAATCGGATCAATCTCCCTATTCCTAGCGCAAAAAGCGAAAAAAGTATACGGCGTTGAAATCGTCCCAGAAGCAATCGAAGACGCAAACCGAAACGCTGCATTAAACAACATGACAAACGTTGAATTTGGTGTAGGAGAAGCAGAAGTAGTCATTCCAAACTGGTACAAAGAAGGCGTAATTGCCGACACAATCGTCGTTGATCCGCCGCGTAAAGGTTGTGATGAGGCATTACTAAACACAATCATCGACATGAAGCCAAAGCGCGTCGTATACGTATCATGTAACCCTGCAACACTAGCACGTGACTTAAAAGTATTAGAAGAAGGCGGATATAAAACGCAGGAAGTACAACCTGTGGATATGTTCCCGCATACTACTCATTGTGAAGCGGTCGCGTGGTTGGAGTTGGTATAATAGAAAAGCAGTTGATATAGAAAAAATCTATACCATCTGCTTTTTTGTTTATAAAAATACCATTCAGGACCGATTTTAGTTAAAATAAACATTGCCGATTTTCACAATAGTTTTTCACAAATTATAAATGTCCAAATGTACTTGTGTTTGATAATAAGTTATTAAGCATGATATAAGTGTAAAAGAAGTGGAACATTTGGCTTTATATTTTTTGACCGAGAGTTTGAAGTTGTATCCATAGTGAGAGGATTTGAGTTTGAAATGATAGATAATTTTTGGCGTGATTTACCACGACCATTTTTTGTACTTGCACCAATGGAAGATGTGACAGATGTTGTTTTTCGTCACGTAGTAAGTGAAGCCGGTCGACCGGATGTATTTTTCACAGAGTTTACAAACTCTGATAGCTATTGTCATCCAGAGGGTATGAAAAGTGTGCGTGGCCGTTTGATTTTTACAGAAGATGAACAGCCAATGGTGGCACATATTTGGGGGGATAATCCCGAATATTTCCGTCAAATGAGTATTGGCATGGCAGAGCTAGGATTTAAAGGCATCGATATTAATATGGGCTGCCCTGTACCGAATGTGGCATCGAGAGGGAAAGGTAGTGGCCTTATTCTACGTCCAGACGTTGCGGCAGAACTTATTCAAGCAGCAAAAGCGGGCGGACTGCCTGTCAGCGTGAAAACACGACTTGGCTATAAGAATGTAAATGAGTGGGAGGAGTGGTTAACGCATATTTTAAAACAGGATATTGCGAACCTTTCTATTCATTTACGGACAAGAGAGGAAATGAGCCAAGTAGATGCGCATTGGGAGCTAATTCCGGAAATCAAAAAATTACGTGACCGTATCGCACCAAATACACTACTAACAATCAACGGAGACATTCCTGACCGTCAAACTGGGCTGCAGCTTGCTGAACAATATGGTATTGATGGCGTTATGATCGGGCGAGGTATTTTTAAAAATCCTTTTGCTTTTGAAAAAGAGCCAAAAGAGCATACCAGTAAAGAACACCTTGATCTTTTAAGACTGCAGCTTGATCTTCAAGATCAATATGCGGAAGTACTGCCACGTTCAATCACAGGGCTTCATCGCTTTTTCAAAATTTATGTCAAAGGATTTCATGGAGCTGCTGAATTAAGAAATCAATTGATGAGCACGAAATCAACAGATGAAGTGCGTGCATTGCTTGATAACTTTGAAAAGAGTGTTGATGAGACAGAGGACAGTGAAATGATGTAACTCTTAAAAAGTTAGAGGGAAAATGAATCACATCAACTTATGTGTATTTGTTTTATTCAGTTTCGAGTTCCTTTGCAGACGGCAACTTTTGTTTTGATAATGTCTGTTTTCTGAAAGAAAAAGGTCTTAAAAATGTAATAAACCCACCAGTACCCTTGTGTTGCCACATACACTCTGCACATGTGGAGTGTGTAGCTTGGCTTAGCTTAGTTTAAAAGAAGACAAATAACAGCGCGGAGTATCACAAGAGCGTAGTTATACAATCTAGATATTATCACTGATGGATCGGCGTGAAAACCGTCTTTCATAAAATAAGTTTGGAGCAGGAAACGGGCAGTGTTTTTGAGAAATCAAAGCACTGCTTTTTCTGTTAGTCAACGCTGCGGGGGAAGGAGTTTTATAAGCGTACTTCCAGGTTTAACAAATACGGGATAGATCCACAGACGCAATGAAAGAGACAAGAATGAATCAAAAAATCATTTGAATCTTTCCTCAGCTCAAGGTCTTCTTGAGGTTTTTAGTATAACCTTCACAAGTATTAATTCGGGTAAGACTATAAAACATGTCTTTAAAGTGTTAAAGTATTAATTTAGTGGGCATTAGCTTAAAAGTGCTAGGGGATACAATCTTAAGGACGATTCTTGGTGATACTACTATATTTAACATGATAATTTGGAATTTAGAGCATGTTAGAGGATACGCTTTGACTGCTGGATAAATAGTCAATATTTTAGGAGGATTAACGATGAGTATGAGCAATAATGATATATTAAAGAGAGTAAGATATGCTATGGATATAAAAGATACAGATATGGTGGAGATATTTAAATTTGGTGGCATTGAAGTAACGAAAGAAGAAGTGGTTGAGATGCTTACAAAATTAAAGAAAAGTCCCCAGAATGAAGCTGACAATGATGGTGATGTAGTTGAAAGTGATTACGTATTAACATGTGAGAATATGATGTTAGAGTCATTTTTAAATGGCTTTATTACTTTTAAAAGAGGCAAACAAGATCCAAAACCGGGGCAACCGGAGGGACAAGCGATGCCTTTACAGAGTAATGAAAGTGCCAATAATCTTCTTCTAAAGAAAATGAAAATAGCACTATCATTAACAAGCGAGGATGTGCTTGATATATTAGACGGAGTGGGAGTTAAGGTAACAAAAGGAGAGTTAGGCGCTCTATTAAGAAAAAAAGGTCATAAGAATTACAAAGAGTGCGGTGATAGATACGCAAGGAATTTCTTAAAGGGACTAGCTGTTAAATATAGAGGATAAGGGATTTTATCCTAAAGTAACAAGCGTTGTAACTTCTTAACATCGCATGTGTATTCATGTTAAGAAAGTAGATGATACGATGGATGGAGTAGGAAGTTTGTATCCTACTCTTATTTTTTAATCATTTGTAGTTTAATATATCATGCAAAAATAACATGAACGAATATTCTAGGTGATGAAATGATACATACATATTCAGGTAAGACAATTAATTTTCATATAAATTATAAGAAGAAAAAATCCGTACGTATTTACATAGATTCTTACGGAAATGTTGAAGTTCAGGCTCCTAAAGGAACACCTGTTGAATACGTACTCCAATTGTTAGAGGAGAAGTGGGATTGGATTCAGAAAACACGCAAGGAAATGAAGGAGCGAGTGCTTGGGCCGCAGGAGAAGGTTTATAATCAAGGCGAGAGCTTTCTATATTTAGGGAACACATATCCGATACAAATCTCTCAAGATGCAAGTATTGGGCAAGATGATGCAGTGTTTGAAGGAGATAAGCTACATATATATGTGAAAGAGCTTGAGGATGAGAAAATAAAACAAGCTTTAAAACGATTTTACTACCAGCAGTGTAAAGCGTTAGTAGAGAAGAGTATCAAATCCTATCAAAGTAACTTTAAAACAAAGCCGCGTTCAATCCGTATTTCAGATAGTAACCGTACATGGGGAACCTGTGATTCAAAGCTACAGTTAACATTTAATTGGAAGCTGGCAATGGCACCGCCGAGGGTAATCGACTATGTAGTCGTTCATGAAATGTGTCATATGGTCCATCTAAATCATGATCGATCCTTTTGGCGCCTTGTTGGGAAGATAATGCCTGATTATAAGGAAATGGAAGACTGGTTAGCATTATCAAGCTGGAAAATGACTGTTTAACAATGACATCGTTGGAGCGATACATTTACCAACATATAATTGGAATTTTACACAAGCTATTATAGGAATCGGGATTGCCAGAGTAATTTTGACCTATTCATATGTGAAAACAAAAAATATTTGGGTATCCTTTATTGTCCATGTATTAAATGACTGGACAATAAAGGAATGGCCTTCTTATCTACTCTTCATTAATTGAGAAGATGATGAAGTTTATATTAGGTACGTCAAGGTTATCTTGTTTAAAAAAGGTGAGCACTTATTATCAATAGTGTCTCACCTTTTTGTTATCTATAACGAAAAAATTATTAAATATTGGGGAGGATATCTACTATCTTACTTCCCGAACCGAACACAATACTCCACATCATGTTGCTCCATCTCATATCCACGATAACCTTCCACAAGCAACACTTGCTGTCCGGCAATATCACTCATCGCAATACTCTTAATATCTTTCCGCTCTTTCTTTTCATTCTCACGCAGTTCCTTCACAAAAACATACCGCATATTCCCACCATACTTCTCCTTCAACGCTGCAATCTCCATCCCCTGCGCAAACTTATCCTTTAAGCTTGGAATATTAAACGGCGCAACGGTACAACAAACATAATCGTATTTGCTATCTGTTCGCGTTAATTGTTCCATAAGCACTTTTGCTAATATTTTCTGCATTCCGTTTCCACGGCACTTTGGATGGACGTTTGAAATTTCTTGATAAATAACACGATCTAAATCGTCCTCAGTTAAACCAATATCAAACCCTAAATGTTCGTCATCGATAGGGGGAGCTAAGAGAGCACGAAATGCAATCAGTTCTTGAGCGACAAATGCACCAATTATTAGGCCATTTCCATCTAATATATATTGATACTCTTCTAACGTAAGAGGTTGCAAGCTATCTTTATTTTCTAATGTTTCAATTACAACATGTTGTAAGGATAAAATTTGTTGGATGTGCTCTAAAGATAATGGTGCGATCTGAAACCTTTGCTCGTTTTGTTTCAATGTTCCTTCATAAATAATATTCATCTCAGTGCCTCCTTTAGCGAACGATGTCTTGAAAAACAGTCAATTCATTTAGTATATCTTCATTAACAGCAATTCCTAATCCAGGCTTTTCTGTTAAGCGAATAAAAGGCACATCATAGGAGAGGTTACCGATATCTTTCGTGAATTTTAACGGTCCTGTTAGTTCAACACTTGTAATGATTTTTTTAGAAAAGGCTACATGGAATCCAGCAGAAGATGCAACAGATGATTCGACCATGGAACCAACTTGACATTCAATTCCAGACATTTCAGCTTGGTGAGCGAGTTTAACAGCGGGATAGATGCCGCCGCATTTCATTAGTTTGATGTTTACTTTATCAGCTGCTTGCACCCTGATAATTTGTCGCATTTCACGAGAACTTTTTAATCCTTCGTCAATCATAAGTGGTATGTCAGTTTTGGAACGAATATAAGCCATCGCATCAATATCGTCAGCTACAACAGGTTGTTCAATCCAATCGATGTTTAAGTGACCTAGTGAGCGTAGAGCAGTTAATGTATTCGCACTGTTTTTCCAACCTTGGTTTACATCTACACGAATGGCGATATCGTTTCCTACTCGCTCACGTACAGATTCAATTCTTTCCACATCTTTTTTGACATCTGTTCCGACTTTCATTTTAAAAGAGCGATAGCCTTTATTGATCATGGAAGCAGCTTCTTCTGCCATAGCTCCTGGGGAGGCCATACT